>JAZUHQ010000362.1:0-6323 GCA_045641805.1 Lachnospiraceae bacterium | reverse complement strand
ATATCGTATTCGGTGATATGTACTGTATAGCTTTTTTTCATTTCTATATGATGATTGATGATCCGGTCCGGCCGGTTTCGCAGCCTTACTCGTAGCGGTCGTTGTCATCCTCGTAGGACTCTGCTTTGCCGGTAACTTCGTTCTCATCCTCCTCGGATGGGATGATCAGTGCACATGCAATATAAGCAATGAGACCTGTACCGCCGGAAATAACAAGGGCAGCCCAGATGATACGAATGATGGTAGGATCGATGTTGAAGTATTCACCGATGCCTCCGCATACACCTGCTACCATTTTACTTGTGCTTGATCTGTATAATCTCTTACTCATTGTATGTACCTCTTTCCTGAATGATTGTTTAACTTTATGGCTTTATTATACAGGAGATGCGCCGGAAGATAAACCGGCGCTTTGTCATTTTAGCTGCTTTTAATATGCCATTTGTGCGGATTATCCATGAAAGTGTGACGAATATCATTGACGGAGGAAAGAAAAAAAGCATACAATGGGGCATAGAAAAAAGGAGCGTTTCTTTTATGAAGACTTTGATCAGTGCCGATCATACCATGGCACTTTTTGCGGTGCTTGTCGTGATCGCAGCACTTGCTATATATCTTGAACAACACTACCGGTGGGCATCCCGGCTTTCCGGCTGCGTGCTCGCACTTCTGGGGGCCATGGCGCTCAGCAACCTGCGCGTGATCCCGGCAGATGCCAAGGCCTATGATTTCGTCTGGGACTATATCGTGCCGATGGCCATCCCCATGCTCTTATTTGAAGCGGATATCCGGAGGATATGGAAGGAAAGCGGAAGACTTCTGATGATCTTTGTGATCAGCAGCCTGGGGTCTCTTGGGGGTACCTTTCTGGCCTTCTCACTGCTTGGAAAGCGACTGGCACATGCCTCTGCCGCAGCAGCCATGCTGGCAGGCACTTACACCGGCGGCAGTGTGAATCTGGCAGCGATGGCCAGAACCTTTGATGCCGGCGGGGAACTGGTCTCTGCGGCAGTGGTCGCAGACAACCTGACGATGGCACTCTATTTCTTTCTCCTGATCGCCGTTCCTGTAACGGCTGTATTTCGAAAACTCTATCAGCATCCTTTGATCGACCAGTGTGAAAAGCAGACCCTGAAGGAAAAGGAAAGCCCTGACCGCCCGGAGGCGAAGAACTTTTCCATGATGGACATCGCCAAAACCTTTGCCATTGCCGCCGTGATCGTGGCTTTATCGGGCCAGACCGCCGGTTTCCTGGGCAGCCACATCCCTGAAGAAGGCTTTTTACTGACCTTGCTGCATGGACTTCTGGGCAGCCAGTACCTCATGATCACCACTTTTTCCGTGATCGCAGCGACCCTGTTTCCAAAGCAGATAGGCCATATCCCGGGCGCACAGGAGATAGGCACCTTCATGATCCATATCTTTTTTGCGGTCATTGGTGTCCCTGCATCCATCTATCTGATCATGACCAAGGCACCGGTCCTTTGGATCATCTGTCTGATCATTGTTGCCACCAACATGATAACGACCTTTGCCTTTGGAAAGCTGTTTGGTTTTACTTTGGAGGAGATCTGCGTCGCTTCCAATGCCAATATCGGAGGACCGACAACCGCCGCGGCTTATGCCGTTGCCAGAGGCTGGCAGGCTCTGGTCGTTCCGGCCTTGCTGGTGGGTACACTGGGCTATGTGATCGGTAACTATTACGGTATTTTGGTCGGTACTCTCATGTAGAAATAGAAAAACAGAAGTGCTATAATAGACAAAACGATAAAGCCGGCCATGAAGACCGGACAGAAAAGAGGATAAAATGAAATATACTGTTCTTGGTAAAACAGGTTTAAACATTTCCAAACTGGGTTTTGGTGGTATTCCAATCCAGCGAATTGATGCAGAAGGTACAAAGGTTCTGATGGACCGTCTGATCGAAGCAGGTATCAACTTTATTGATACAGCAAAGGGTTATACCGTCAGTGAATCTTACCTCGGCTATGCCCTTGAAGGCAGAAGAGACAAGTTTGTACTGGCGACAAAGAGTATGTCCAGAACAAAAGAAGCAATGGCGAAAGACATTGAGACGAGCTTTACAGCTCTCAAGACAGATTATATCGATCTCTACCAGGTACACAATCCAAGCATGGACCAGCTGGATCAGGTGCTGGCACCGGGTGGCGCCCTGGAAGCGCTGATGGAAGCCAAAGCAGCAGGCAAGATCGGTCATCTTGGACTGACTGCACACTCTCTGGCTGTTGCAGAGCGTGCACTTGAACTGGACTGGGTAGAGACACTCATGTTCCCTTACAACATCGTGGAGCAGCAGGCTGTTGATCTGATCAAAAAGTGTGCAGAGAAAAACATCGGTTTTATCGATATGAAGCCACTGGCTGGCGGTGCCATTGAGGATGCCAACCTTGCCCTCCGTTATATTTTTGCCAACCCTGATGTGACCGTTGTCATCCCGGGAATGGCAGATCTCAAGGAAGTGGACCAGAACATTGCCATCGCGGAAAATGAAGCCCCTCTTTCTCAGGAAGAGCTGGATGCTTTCGATGCTGTCCGCAAACAGCTGGGCACCAATTTCTGCCGTCGCTGCAACTACTGTCAGCCATGTACAGCCGGCATCAATATCTCAGGTGCATTCCTGTTTGCCGGTTATTTTGAGCGTTACGGTCTTCAGGACTGGGCGAAGGACAGATACTTCTCCATGCCTAAGAAAGCCGGCGACTGCATCGATTGTGGTGTCTGTGAGACCAGATGTCCATACGAGCTGCCGATCAGAGACATGTTGAAGAAGGTTGCTTCCGAGTTTGGTGCATAATCAGAATGGAAAGAATCGATTTATATAAACCGGAACTGATCAATACAGGTCGGTCCATTGTCAGAGGTGAGAAGATTCCGGAAGATGTGATGGGCCTGGTTGTCTTCATCTGTGTGTTTAACTCAAAAGGTCAAATGCTCATTCAGAAGAGAGATCCAAGGAAAGCCTTCGGCAACCGTTGGGATGTCTCTGCAGGCGGTGCCGTCTCTTCCGGGGAGGACAGCCTGACAGCAGCCCTGAGAGAATCGGAGGAAGAGCTGGGTATCCACTTCGAGGAAAAGGACCTGACCAAGCTGATGACACTCTACTACGATGAGACTGTACATGACATCTATGGCGCGATCAAGGATATCAACCTTGAGGATCTGACCCTTCAGGAAGGGGAAGTGATCGAGGCCAGGTGGGTATCCGTGGAGGAACTGGATGCCATGATCGATTCCGGAGAGTTTCTGGGCATTTACAAAGAATATATCCACCTGCTCTATGTGATGAAAGATCAGAAGGGCATCATGTGGGAAGTTTAGGATTCGGTTTTACTTTCCCTTACAAACTGCATGACATCATAACGGATGGCCTTGCCATTCAGGGAGTAATCCGGCTTGATACCTGCCAGGAAAGGTCCTTTGAGGGGTCGTTTGATCAGAATGCGGCGTGGCTTAGCGCTGATCGCGGCGTTTACCAGGTCTTCCTCGTCCGAACAAGGTCTTTCCAGCTGCTGGAGGAGCTGAAATTTCTTTTTGATCAGGCCACTTTTTTGTCTGGCAGGAAACATAGGATCTAAAAGGATCAGATCCGGAGATGGATCCATATGGGTCAGTGCTGAAATACTGTCCTCCTCGCAGAGGGTCATACGGCCGGCGATTTCGGAAAGGGATGGAATCTCACGGGCACGGTCAAGGGCGTCCCGGAGAAGGGCGGCAATGACAGGGTCATATTCGTAGAGGCGGACCTCATAGCCGGCAGCAGCCAGCAGAAGGGAATCTTCGCCAAGGCCCGCTGTGGCATCCACGGCTGTCAGTGGACCGGCCACTCCTTTAAGCTTGGAGGCTTTGACAAGAAATTCCTGCTGGAGGTTATTCCTCTTTAATCGTTTTTCCATCTTGGTGAAATCTCCCTGCATGGAGAGATTTTCATCGGCCAGGGACAGGCCTTTTTCATCGTAGACCAGGTGAAGTCCCAGACTGTCTTCTTCCGGCATTTCTGTCAGGAGCGAGATGCCAAGGTGGTCAGCGATGGCTTTGGCTTTATCATAATCTTCTTCTCTGGTTGCCAGAAGGACCAGTCCTTCCGGTACGGAAGCTTTGTTTGTGCTCATGCATATAACTCCATTCGTTTGGATTTGTTTTCTTCTCTATTATAACAAAAAGCCGCTGCGCTGCACAAGGTGGACCATGCACCTGTGAACGCGGCGGCTTTTTGGGTCTCAGTCGGAGAGGACTTCCACCTCCGACTTGATGATCCGTGTATGCTAATGCCAGGCACCGGTTTCGTCCCTGATACCGAAGTTCTCAGGATCGAAAACAGGATCGATGCCTTCTTTTTTCTGTCTTTCATAGTCTTTCAGAAGTTTTGCAGCCATTGGAGACAGCAGCAAAATGGCGATAATGTTGGCCCAGGCCATAAGGCCGTAACCGATATCACCCATCGCCCACATGGCATCGGCATTGAGTACAGCACCGATAAAGGAGGCGATGATAAAAATAATACGTGCTGCCCAGATGGCGGAAGCCTTGCCATCGAAGAGATAGCTGATATTGGCTTCGGACTGGTAGCAGTAACCGGTCATCGATGTAAAGACAAAGAGAACGATGATGATCGCCAGAAGTTTACCGGCCCATGAGCCATAGGTGCTCATGAGGGCATGCTGGGTCCAGACAATGCCTGTAGCAAGGCCGCCGGTCTGATTGATCAGAAGGTTGCCTGCCGCATCCGTGACATCAAAGGTGCCTGTTAAGATGACGATCAGAGCGGTCGCAGTACCGACAAAGAGGGTATCCACATAGATGGAGAAAGCCTGGATCAGACCCTGCTTGGCAGGATGGGTACATTCGGCAGCGCCGGAAACGATCGCGCCGCAGCCCATACCGGCTTCATTGGAATAGATACCTCTTTTGACACCCCATGAGATGGCAGATCCCAGGATACCGCCAAGGATCGGGTGGATACCAATGGCAGACTGAAGGATCATGGCAAAGGCACCCGGAAGTTTGCCGGCATTCATGATCAGAATGATCAGGGCCATGCCGATGTAGATCATGCACATGATGGGTGCCAGAAGCTCCGCCAGACGGGCAATTCGCTGGATACTGCCGCAGACAACGATCGCCAGCAGAAGACAACAGATCGCACCGACAAGGACCTTATTGACGCCAAATGCCTCGTCAAAAACGGTGACCAGAGAATTGATCTGGACACCCGGCAGCAGAAGGCCCGGTCCGAGGAAGGCGACAATGGCGAAGACGACAGCATAAGGCTTACACTTAAGGCCATGCTCAAGATAGTAAGCGGGACCGCCGACAAAAACACCCTCTTTATTTTTCTGTTTGTAGGCCTGTGCGAGCACAGACTCCGTAAAGGCCGATGCGGCACCGATGATGGCGATCATCCACATCCAGAAGATGGCACCGGGACCGCCATAGAAGATGGCGCTGGCAATACCTGCGATATTACCCATGCCGACTCTGGCGCCGACCGTGGTGGCAAAAGCCTGGAAGGATGAGATACCCTGCTCGGATACCTTGTCACCGAAGAGAAGACGAATCATCTCCCCGATCATACGAAACTGGACAAAACGCAGTCGGATCGTTAAAAAGATGCCCACACCGAGACAAAGCAGTACGAGCAGCATACTCCAGATCAGGCCGTCCAGCTGGTTAACAAGTGCTGAAAAACCATCCATTATTTTATTTCCCCTTTCTTCTCCCTTTATCTCCCTTTATATCCCAAAGAGATAAAAACAGGGTACTCCCGCATACACGCAGAGTGCCCAGACAACTATATTATACGAAAAAATGTAGAAAAGGTCAATATTTCACATCCGAAGGTGAAGAAATGTGCATTTATTTGGGAGATAAGAAAAAGTGCCTGTAAAATATAGGAGTCTTGCCATAGAAAGACTTTTCGTCTAGACTAATAGTGAGAGTATCGTGTTCGTCCTGATCAAAAGGAGGATTATTGAATGAAGATCACAGAAGGCTATATGCCATTTAGGGGATATGAAACTTATTACAGAATCGTCGGAGACTTAAACAGTGGAAAGGCACCTCTGGTGCTTCTTCACGGAGGTCCGGGTTCTTCACATAACTATTTTGAAGTGCTGGATTGCCTGGCAGAAGATGGCAGAGCGGTCGTCATGTATGACCAGATCGGCTGCGGACGATCTCAGGCACCGGGAAGAGCAGACCTCTTTAACAGGGAGGTGTGGACCGATGAACTGGCAGCACTCAGAGATTATCTGGGAATCAGGGAGATGCATCTGCTTGGTCAAGTCGGATCGTAGCCATGTCGT
>JAZUHQ010000361.1:0-6393 GCA_045641805.1 Lachnospiraceae bacterium | reverse complement strand
CTTTTTCTTTTAGCAAAAGAAGGCGGAAAATCCCGCCTTCTTTTTTGTATCCTTTTTTAATCTTCCATGCAATCTCTGTAATCACTCTCTGATGCAAAAAGGAGATACTCTCCATCGATCAGTCCCATATAACCTGCTTCTGTATGATATCCTTTCATGTCAATTCCCTCCGTTTTTATCGTAAAATTAGTTTTCTATCGTCTATGCCGTATCTGATGATGCTATCTTACTAAACCGGATGGGGAATTTTTTCCGTTTTGGCGTAAAAAAAAGCACTACCTGAAATTTTTATTTTCAAGTAGTGCTTTTATGAAATTTCCTGTAATTTCATCTTATACACCTTTTCCTTTCTATTGTTGCTTAGGAGAAAAACAAATGAATTTTAAAAATATATATAAACTCTGATGAGATTATTTTTCAGTAGATTGATTATGCCATTGGACTGTACCTCTTTCTTTTGTTCTTGTTTCTATGTTTTGTTTTTTCTTGTCTTAATTGTACTCCCAAAAATACAATCTGTCAAGCCTTATTTTCAGTTATTTTTTCGTTTTTATCATTTATTATCTTTCTAATTGTATATATTATATATTTATTTCTGACGCTTTGATACTTAACAACAAATATAGCCCAGGTTCACTGAACCTGGGCCTGTGATTGCTTATTTGAGCTTCATGCCATCAGAGAAAGCATTGCCTACTTTCTCGCCGATCACATGGTATGCGTTATTGAATGGATCAAAAGTGATCGGTCTCACTTTCGCTACATCGACTTTATCCTCTGTCAGAACAGATTCATCAGCGCTGACATTGACGATCTCGCCTACCAGTCTGCATGTCTCAGGATCATAGCTTCTCACCTTGCACTCGATACAGATCGCAAGCTCATTGATGATCGGTGCATCGACCAGTTCGCTCTTAGTCACTGTAAAACCGGCTCTTTCCATCTTATCTTTAATGGTATTACCTGTTGCAATACCGACATAGTCACAGGCAACGACGTGGTCTGCATCGGCCATGCTCACTGTGAAAGCGCCTGTACGAAGGAAATTTTTGGTCGTCTTGTGACCTGCACTGATACAGAAGGAGAGCTCATCCTCTTCTGAAATGCCGCCCCATGCAGCATTCATGGCATCAGCTGTGCCGTCCTCATTGTAGGTTGCAATAATAAATACAGGCTGTGGATAGCTGTATGGCTTCGCGCCAAAACTCTTTCTTGCCATCTTAATCTTCTCCTCTCACATCGCTTTAAACGATGAAATTCACTTCATCGAAGGCTTTCTTTGGTACATAGTAATCTACATTCTCGTCTACGTAATAAGTCAGTTTTCCGCTCTCAGGAACGTCTACAAGGGTGCTCTTATGGTCCGGTTTACCCAGTGCCAGCGCCAGCTTTACGGATTCATTCTCAGCGATACCTAAAAGCTCGCCGATTCCCTTTGTATTGATGGCTGCCATGATGCAGCTGCCAAATCCATGCTCCCAGGCAGTGAGTGCTGCTGCGTCTACAGCAATACCGGCATCCACATCACCCAGTGCATAAGCCGCATCTGTCTTGACGATCACGAGATAAGCAACCGGCCACTCCCCTTCCTTTGGTGTGCCGATTTCAGGAGGCAGAGAACCTGCAAACTTGACAAGGCCGTTCATTGCTTTTACTTTTTCTTCAGACATAACGGCATAAAACTTTAAAGACTGGCAATTTCTGCCGCAGCTTCTGTTTCTGCATACATCCAGAATCTCCTTCATCACCTCTACCGGCATCGGATCCTGTTTGAAACGTCTGTAAGTTCTGCATCCCACAAATAATTCTGATACTTTACTCATTGTTTAATCTCCTTTTTGTCTTTCCCTGTTGTCAGAAACGTGCTTTTGAATCCTTATCATTATACCATTTTTACTGCCCCGGCACACACCACTTTTCTTTGTTTTTTTATATGCTCTCCTTTTTTATGGTATACTGTTAAGGAATACAAGGGACATTCTTGACAGCAATAATACGAACAGAAACGATAGAAAGAAGGACAATCATGGACATTCCAAAATGTGCAGATCTGCTCTACAGCGCAGAAAAAGAAATCAAAGGCATTGAGATGCTGACATTGACTTACCCGGAAATGACCGTCGCAGACGGCTATGAGATCCAGTTCCTGAATATCAAACGTAAACTCTCAGAAGGTGAAAAACTGACTGGTGCCAAACTGGGTCTGACCGCCAAACCGGTACAGGCTATGCTTGGTGCAGAGGAGCCGGTTTTCGGTTTTCTGACAGATGCTATGGCCGTCGTTGATGGCGCTTCTCTGGACTTTGATCATTTCATCGGACCAAAGGTGGAGGGTGAAGTCGCTTTCATTCTGAAAAAAGCACTGAAAGGACCCGGCATCTCAGAAGCAGATATCTACGAGGCCTGCGACTTTGTCGTACCGGCACTTGAGATCATTGATTCCCGTATCAAAGACTGGAAAGTGAAACTCCCTGATATGATCGCGGATAACACATCTGCCATCGGCTATGTCCTCGGTTCCAAACTGACACCGATCAGAGAGATTGACATGCAGGAAACGGTCATGCATTATTATAAAAACGACCAAGAGATCGGTTCCGGCACGACCAAAGCGGTCCTCGGCAGCCCTGCCGGTGCGGTCGCATGGTTGGCGAACAAGCTCTCCGAATACGATCTGGACCTGCCTGAAGGCAGTATCATTCTGGCCGGTTCCCTTCTGCCGCCGGTATTCGCCTTCCGTGGTGATACGATCAAGGCTGATTTTGAAGGCATGGGCAGTGTCAGCGTGACATTTAAATAGAGAACCGTCCTATTTTTTGTTATAATAACTAGGAGCCGAGCGCTCGTCCAAAAGCAAACTTAATGACAAGGAGAATAATAGATGATGAAAACCGGACTGATCGGCCTTGGTATCATGGGTATTCCAATGGCTAAAAATCTGATCAATGCAGGCTATGACCTCATGGTCTCCAACCGTACAGCTTCCAAGGCAGATGAACTGCTCGAGATGGGCGCTGAATGGGGAACTTACGAAGAGATCGGTGCAAAATGTGACCGTATCATTCTGATGGTAACGGACGGCAATGTCAGCAAAGAAGTTTTATTCGGCGAAGGCGGTGTGGCTACAGCCATCAAACCTGGCACGATTGTCTGCGACATGAGTTCCGTCACACCGGAGGAATCCAGATACTGCTACAGTCAACTGAAAGAAAAAGGCGTTTCCTTTATCGATGCCCCTGTATCAGGCGGTGAGGAAGGTGCTATCAATGGCACCATGGTCATTATGGCCGGTGGTGATCAGGCGGCTTTCGATGCCTTCAAACCACTCTTTGACATCATGGGCAGCACTTCCGTACTGGTCGGTGATTCCGGCGCCGGCAGCATTGCCAAACTGACCAATCAGGTTATCGTCCAGAACAACATCGCGGTTGTGGCCGAAGCTTTCATGCTGGCTGCAGGTGCCGGTGCTGATCCTGTCAAGGTTTACCAGGCTATCCGTGGCGGTCTGGCTGGCAGCGCGGTGCTCGATGCCAAATTCCCACGTATGATGGAGCGCAACTTCGTTGCCGGTGGTGCACTCAGCATCGTTGCCAAGGATGTCCGTAATATCCTCTCAGCTGCTCACACAGCCGATGTACCTGTGCCATTCACCGCATCTCTTTATGAGATCCTTCAGACACTGAAAGTCCATGGTTACAACCACGAAGACCATGCCGCTTTTGTCAGGTACTTTGAGATGCTGGCCGGCTTTACGATCGACAAAGAAATCTAGTCCATATAACACAAAAAAGGAGATCCGATTGGATCTCCTTTTTTGTACTTATATCGATTGGAATTATACGTTCCAAGTAACCTTCTGAACCTGAAGTGCTGCACAAGCTGCAAGAGAAAGGTAAGACTGTTCTCTTGGTTCGGAACGGGAAACGATTGCGATAGGAATCTTAGCACCTACAACAACACCAAGACTTGAAGAATGACCGTGGATACGCATAGCCTTGATCAGTGTGTTACCTGTTACAAGGTTAGGGCAGATGATTGCATCGAACTCACCACAAAGGTCACAATCAAAGTTCTTAAGACGAGCAGCTTCCTTGCTGATGATCAGATCGTATGCGATTGGGCCTACGAGGTTGCAGTCAGCGATTGGACGCTCTGTATGCTCACGAACGATCTCAGCAGCTTCAACTGTATCTCTCATGTGGAAAGCCTGCTTCTCGATCAGAGTCATCAGTGCTACGTTTGGCTTCTCATAACCAAGTGTCTTTAATGTAGATACAACGTTCTGAACGATTTTCTTACGCTGCATGCGGTTAGGATCTACAACAACAGATACGTCTGCAAGTGCAAGAATTCTTCTGTACTCAGGTACTTTAACAAGTGCGATCTGAGAAAGAAGACGACCCTTCTCAACAAGGTCATTCTTGTGGTCAAGAATAGGCATGAGGAAATCTCTTGTCTGAACATTACCACGCATAAGAACATCTGCATCGCCTGCATTGATCATATCAATAGCTGCCTGAACAACATCTCTGCTGTCCTCAATATTAACAATCTTGTAATTCTCACGTGCATAAAGGCTAAGGTCTTTCATCATCTTTGTGATTTTCTGCTCATCGCCAAGAAGGATGAGTTTTGCAAAGCCTTCATCTACACACTGAAAAGCACCAAGCAGAATATTTTCTGAATCAGCGCCTGCAATAACAACACGCATTGGGCTTGCAAGTGCTCTTGCACGCTCACAAATAAAATCAAAATTAGTCTGGTACATAACTTCCTCCCATATATCAATGTACTTAAACATAAACAAAAATCAGATTCATTGTACTAAAAAAAGTGCGTTTTTGTCAATACCTTCCGCCTGTTTTAAGCCATAAAATGTCCACTCATTTCGACATGAATCCCCCTATAGACAGGAAAAACCTGTCCGATACGATCAGACAGGCATTTTTTCGATCAGGTAATCATAAATAAAGCTGACGGCACGGCTGCTCAGGCCTTCACATAAATGGGGCGGGTCATCATCCCTGAAACCACCCGGACGGAGTTCCCTGCAGGTCAGTGCGCCAAAGGTCTCGGTGAAACGTTCTGCATATTCATAACAGAGCTTAACCACCTGAGCATCGGTCAGGCCTTTCTGTTTTCCATAGACGCCGATCATCATGAGCGCACCCTCCACCAGGCCGCACTGGGCTCTGAAACCACCGGCACCATGTAAGCCAAGTGCCGCATCCATGGTCTGGTTTTCCATGTGGATCTCAAGCAATTCACTGATACAGGTCATGGTCGTTCTGGCGCAGTTCATATCGATCGAGTAATAGAGGTCATGCACTCTGTTTTTGATATAGTCTTTCGGATCCATTTTTAACGCTCCTCTTCTCTTATTATACAAAGTCAATTTTCTATGAAATAAACCCCATATCAGACAGTGATATGGGGTTTGATTCTTTTATACATGCATCAGAGAGCTCAGAGCTTTGTCTGAAAGTGCATTTGCGATATTGTTTGCATGGTCTGCACAACGCTCAAGGTCTGTACACATATTGGTTAAGATAACGCCGCCTGTCGCGTCACAGGACTCCAGCATCAGTCTTGCGATATGGGCATTCACAACCTTTGTCTGAAGATCATCGACCTCTTCCTCGATACGTTCTGCTTCTGCCAGTCTTTCAAATTTTTCATTGCTGAAGATATCCATTGCAATGTCAAGGGACTGCATCGCAGCATCCGCCAGATCTGCCAGTTCACCAAGCGCTGCATCTGAGAAGACCACCTTCTGAGCTTTCATTCGCTCGATGTACTCTGCCACGTTCTGAGCATGGTCGGAAATACGCTCAAGGTCAGATACAACCAGGATCATCTGGGAAAGCTTAGCAGCTTCCTTTGGAGAGTAATCCTTGGAACGAAGTTCAACAAGCTGCTCAGTAATGACATCTGTCAGGTAGTCGACAGTTTCTTCTGTCTGGTTAACAACCTCAACGAGCTTGTCATCCTGGTTAAAGAAAGACACCACCGCATCCTTCATGTTCTGGCAGGCAATCTGACCCATACGGGAGATTTCCATTCTTGCCTGGTAAATAGCAACGGAGGATGGGAAATTCGCTGCGTTGACAAGGTAGTGTAACTTTCTGTCCTCGATCACCTTGCTCTCCTCAGGAAGAACAGGAATGATCTTTTCAGATAATGCAACGATGTACTTCGCGATTGGGAACTCAAGGAGTACAGCCAACACAGCGAAGATCGTATGTGTATTCGCCACCTGATGACCTACGCTGCCAGGTGTCAGACCCTGGATCAGTTTCAGGAATGGTGGGAAGATGTTGATCAGTGCGACCATCAGGACGGCACGGATCAGGTTAAATAACAGGTTTAATACGGCTGTACGTTTACCATTTC
>JAZUHQ010000360.1:0-8019 GCA_045641805.1 Lachnospiraceae bacterium | reverse complement strand
CATGACTTCTGATCTGGGTGTATCTGTTTATGATGCCCTTCCGATCATCTTTTCCAATCGTACCGGCAAACAGTTCCGTTTCTGCCGAATCGGCTCCGATCTGATCTGCGTCATCATCGGTGCTGTCTGCGGACTGCTTCCGGGTATCGGTACTCTGATCACCGCCTTCTTTATGGGACCTTTGATCGAGTTCTTCAACGTTAACTTTTCCAGACCATTACTGGACAGACAGAAATAAGAAAAAAGATGGACGAGCGTCCATCTTTTTTTGATCTCAAATCTGACCATATAAAAATAAATATTATTGGCCATTGAAACAATGCCAGTTTGGATTATAATGGCTGTAATGTTCAATTGTACATAACGGGATCATCCCGAACTTATGACATAAATGGAGGTTTTGACATCATGAAGAAGATCGTTTCAGTACAGGATATTTCCTGCTATGGCCAGTGCTCTCTGACAGTAGCACTGCCGGTTTTATCTGCCTATGGTGTGGAGACAGCAATTCTCCCATCCGGTATTTTAAGCACACATACAGGTGGTTTTACAGGTTTTACTTATCACGACCTGACAGAGGAAATGCCTCTGATCGTTGACCACTGGAAAAAAGAGAACATCACTTTTGATGCGATCTATACAGGTTACATCGGTGACGCAAGACAGTTTGAGATCATCAAAGGTATGCGCAGCATGCTGAATGAGGGTGGTCTTCTGATCGTTGACCCTGCTATGGCAGATCACGGTAAGCTCTATCCTGCACTGACACCGGATATCGTTGAAGGTATGAAAGGGATCGTCAGAGAAGCAGACCTGATCCTTCCAAACCTGACAGAAGCAGCATTCCTTCTGGATGAGGCTTATCAGGAGTCCTACACAGAAGAAGAGATCACTGCGATGCTGAAAAAGCTGGCTGACATGGGACCTGCAACGGTTATCCTTACAGGTGTTTCCTTCGAAGAAGGAAAGATCGGTGCCGCAGCTTACGATAAGGCAACAGGCAAGATCACTGCTTATCAGACAGACAAACAGGAGAAGAGCTATCACGGTACAGGCGATATCTTCTCAAGCGTTCTGATCGCTGATCTGGTGAATGGCCTCTCCATGGAGGAGACACTGAAGGATGCCTGCGAGTTTATCGTAGATGCAATTCAGGCAACAGTGGACGATCCTTCCCATAATTACGGCGTTAAATTTGAGAAGGTACTGGCTTCCCGCAGATAGTCGTCTGACTTCTGCAGATGAAGGACTTGAATAAAAACAAATAACTGATATCATATGAGATGGATTGCAATATTGCAGTCCATCTTTTTTGTTTACACGTGGTCAATGGTCATTAAGACTGCGGATAGGAGAGAAACAATGATCCCTTATGCGATGATGAGTGGCAACTGGATATGGAAAGAGGACAGAAAGATTGCTTTCAGGATTCTGGATCTGTCAGTAACCGGTTTTACCTTCCGGTTATCGAAGAAGGAAGGGAATCTTACTGAGAATCAGCCGGACAGGATGCGCCTGGCTTTTCTGAATGAGGAGAGTACAGCCTATGATGTGCTTGAGCTGAAGCAGGCGTCTTATGAGATCCTGGCTGAAGAAGAAAGTGAGGATACGATCCTTTACAGACTAGAAACAGAGGATGAGGCATATGCCCAGGCGGCCGCCAGATTAATGCACCAGTACGTGACCTACATACAGCTGAAACAAGAAACAGAACCAGCCGTCCTTTCACAGGTATTGACCGGCTATCCGGCTGAGAAGGATGCAGAGATAAGCGCAAGTTTTGAGGCACAGAAAAAAATCTGGTTTGAAAACATTGGCCCGGACAAAGGGTGGACAGAAACGGCCGGTTTTTTCGCGGAAAAAGGCATCGCCCTGGACCGAGCGGATCTTTATGAGGCTTATCTGAAAATGGATTTTGGGACGATGCTTCATGATTATTTTGAAAGGGGCGGTCTTAAGAATCATCCTGCAAGCCGACTGAATTATCAGCTCGTTTATATAGGCAATTCTTATTGCCCGCATTTGTGTCCAAAGAAGGAAAAGCTGATGGCGCTTTTTGAGAGAGCGGACGAACTTGCCCATGTGCCGGTCCTGGTATTGCCGCCTGTTTCTGAAAGCCGAATCGAAGAGATGTTGGACCTCCTGTCCGTCCTCGCGGACGATTATCAGAAAAAAGGCCGTCGTCTGGAAGTGGTGATCAACGACCTTTCAGTGACGGACATGACCCTGGAAAAGGGATGGACCTGCTTTGATCTGACTATGGGCCTTCTACTGTGTAAGAGAAGAAAGGACCCGAGAATGGCTTACCTGAAAGACCTGGGAGATTACGGGACGGATCAGGGAGAGACTGCTTTGGGGGCACCGGACTATGAAGCCTGGCTCAAAGAAGCAGGCATCACCGGAATCAGCAGAGAAGCGTCGGGAACTTTGTTTAAAGTAAGCGGATTCAAAACGACCCTTCATATGCCCTATTATCAGACCAATACATCCGGTCACTGCACTTTGTATGCGGCCTGCAAAAATGGCAGGAGAGGGCAGCAGACGCCTGTCAGTGTCTGTCCGCAGTATTGCAGAAAACATGTCTATTTATATCCGGATCATCTCAGGATGGCCGGTATTTGTAACAGCCTGTTTGGCCTGGATCTCAGGAGCCTGACAGACAGTACTTATTTAGAAAAACTGCGATCCCAATCCCACCGACTGGTGGTAGGATTGCTGTAAGGATTCAAAAAGACAAGAGAGGAGGAGGACCATGAAGATCACAGCAGGGCTAGGCAGTATAGAGGATTATGTCGATTTCGTGAAAGCCGGTGCCGATGAAGTCTTTGCCGGATTTGTGCCGGATACATGGGTGGAAGAAGACGGACTTTGGATGCCCATGAATCGGCGTGAGGTTTGCTATGTCAACGTGCAGCTGGGATCGGAATCGGAACTGAGGATCCTCTCTGATCGGGTCCGGGATTATGGTGTGCCTGTCACACTGACCCTCAATGCCCTTTACTATAGACCTAAGCATTATGAGATGATCGCTGATATGATCAGAAAGCTTCTGATCATGGGTTTTGACCGCTATATCATTGCGGATCCGGCGCTTTTGGTCTATCTGAAAAAGGTCGGTCTTTCAGAGAAACTTCATCTCCATGTCAGTGGTGAGTGGGGAGAAATGAACCGATATGCCCTCAGGCAGATGGAATCCCTAGGGGCAGAGCGTGTGATCTTTCACAGGAAGGTAGCCCTTGGCGACATGGAGCATATGATCAAGCATCGCGTTTTAAATGAATACGAAGCGTTTGCCTTGAATGAAGCCTGTCATTTCCATGGAGGCTTCTGCAATTCTCTCCACTGTGACCAGCTCGCGCATCTATGCCTGGTCCCTTATAGGGTCGGCCCTTATCATGAGGCTGATCAGGCAGTGACACTACGTGAAGCGCCGGATGCACCTGACATGGTAGGCGCAAGCGGCTGCGGTCTCTGCAGCTTATATCGCATGAAAAAGATGGGCATCACCCATCTGAAAGTGGTGGGCAGAGGCAATTATACGGAGGATATGATCCGGGATATCCGTGCACTCAGGACGGCACTGGAGATACTTGAAAAATCCCCGTCTGAAGCAATGTATATCAGAGAAATGAAAGAAACCCTGTTTCCGGATGGATGCAGCGGCATATGTTATTACATGAACAACTGAGGAAAGTGAAGCGATAAAAATGGCTATAACAACAACGAAGAGACAAGTGGATATGATACATGGCAGCATTGTAAAGTCGCTGGTTCGTTTTATGATCCCGGTATTCTTTACCTTGTTCTTCCAGGAATTGTACTTAACGGTGGATGCGATGATCGTCGGCCATTTCCTGGGGGAGGCATCTCTGGCTGCTGTAGGCAGTGCTTCATCCGTCTACGACCTGATGATGACCTTTGCATTTGGTTTTTCCAATGGTATATCCGTCGTCATCTCAAGAAGCTACGGTATGGAAGATGAAGAGATGATCAAAAAGTCGGTAGGTTCAGCGATTGTGATCAGTATCAGCATTTCAATCTTCATGATGATTCTGGCAGAAGTCATCGTTGATCCGCTTCTCAAAGTGACCCATACACCCGGGAACATCATGGGAGATGCCAAAGCCTACATTCATCTGCTGGCCTCCTTTGTGATCGTTACCGTCTTTTATAATGTCTTATCAGGCCTTCTTCGTGGCATTGGCAACAGCCTGATGCCCCTTATCTTTCTGCTGGTGGCAGCAGGTTCCAACGTAGGCCTGGATCTGCTTTTTATCGGTGCTTTGGGCATGGATGTGGAAGGCGCTGCGCTGGCGACCGTCATTGCCCAGACTGCTTCTGTCATCCTGTGCCTGATCTATATCCTGACAAGTGTCCGTCATATCCTGCCGGAGAAAAGACATTTTGCACCTGACCGCTGGATCTATACGGAAATGACTTCCCAGGGGCTTGCCATGGCGATGATGAACTGTGTCGTGTCGGCCGGTTCGCTGATCCTTCAGTCCGGCATCAACAGCATGGGCGATATCGTTATTGCCGGTCACGTCATTGCAAGAAAGATGATCCACATGCTCAATCTCCCAACCTTTACCCTGTCCCAGAGTACGATTACTTTTGTCGCTCAGAACAGAGGCGCCCAAAGACCGGACAGAGTCAAAGCTGAACTGAAAGTCGCAGCCGGCATGTCTTTCGTGGTAGCGCTTGTGGAATCCGTCCTTATATGGCCTACTGCGCCTGCACTGGCACGCTTTCTTTCCGGTTCTGAGAATGAGATATTGATTTATAACGCAGCCAACTATATCCGGATTGCCGTCCCTTTTACGATGGTACTGGGCATTCTGGTAACAACCCGAGTGGCGCTTCAGGGAATGGGTGATAAAGTCATGCCTGTATTGGCCAGTGTGATCGAACTGATCGGTAAGATCCTCTTTACCATCTTTTTGGTGCCTGTCTTTCACTACAAGGCCATCTGGTGGTGCGAGCCTGTCATCTGGACCTTAATGACTATAGAACTTGTCTATGCTTTTTATAAGAATCCATTCATTCGAGGAATCGAGAAATAGAAGCGTACGATACAATCAATAAGATCGATGCTAATATAGAGTTTCCCAAATGGGATAATGAAAAGGAACCGGTTCGGCTGAATCGGTTCCTTTAACATTTTTGTCTATGTTGTGCTTGTCTTACTGCCAATCTGCAGGATAAACGAAGTAAGCGTATCTTGTCTTTCCCTTTGTCTGGAAATGGATATGACTGCCCTTTGGAATATAGATGATCTCATTCGGGCCTGCAGAAACAATACGGCCATCGATCTCGATCTCCAGTGTGCCTTCGATCACCATATCGTACTCATCGTAGGTCAGGGTCCATTCAAAGCTGGTATGGTCAAGCTCCATAATACCGCAACCCATACGAGGGGCTTCTTCCAGCGTCACAACGTCCTTGAGGGCGACGCCATCCTGTTCAAATCGCTCACATTTGACAGTGGAAGTGGCAATCTTGATGATACCGCTTGGATCTTTTTCTTTTACAAAATCTTCTTTAGGTGCCGGCGCTTTGGCAGCCATGCCTTCAAGTACGCGGGTCACGACTTCTCTGACCAGTTTTTCATTGATATCCATTCCGATGTCTCCCTTTGTATTGTTAACTGAAAAAAGTATATCACACTAGCAGTTTTTTGTGGAGATATAAGGGCTTCTTTCTGAACAAATGATAGGCCTTTACGGTAAAAACGTCAGAATTGACGTGTTATTTACCTGCGATTATGGTATAATATAATCAAGAGAAAAGGAAATGTCAGACAATACAAGTACATTTCGGGAAAGGGGACTATTATGCGTATAGAATTTATTGGCGCAGCTCATGAAGTAACCGGTAGTTGTCATTTTCTTCAGATCGGCAGTAAAAATATCCTGATCGATTGTGGTATGGAACAGGGTGCAGATATCTATCAGAATCAGGAGATTCCTGTCAACGCAGGCTCCATTGACTATATCTTTGTGACACATGCACACATTGACCATTCCGGATCGATTCCTCTTTTATACAAAAAAGGTTTCAAAGGCCAGATCTTTGCGACGAATGCCACCACTCAGCTCTGTAACATCATGCTGAAGGACAGTGCACATATCCAGGAGTTTGAAGCAGAATGGAAAAACAGAAAAGGTAAGCGAGCAGGCAAACCTGAGGTAGTACCTATGTATACCGTTGAGGATGCAGAAGGTGCAATTGCCCTCTTTGTACCTTGTGACTATGATCAGAAGATCGCCATCTGTGATGAGATTACGGTTTGCTTCCGTGATGCAGGCCATCTCTTAGGCTCCTCTTATATTGAAATGTGGGCAACAGAAGGGGATGTCACCAAGAAGATCATCTTCTCCGGTGACCTTGGTAACGGCAATCGTGCCCTGATCAAAGACCCGGAGAGACCGGATGAAGCAGACTATCTGCTCATCGAATCCACTTACGGTGACCGCAACCATGATGTGCCACCTGATTATGCGACAGAGCTTGCCAAGGTACTCACCAGTACCTTCTCAAAAGGCGGTAACCTGGTCATTCCTGCATTCTCCGTAGGTCGTACGCAGGAGATGCTTTACTATCTCCGCAGAAACAAAACAGAAAATATGGTGCCACAGTTTGCGGACTTTGATGTCTATGTAGATAGCCCATTATCCGTACAGGCAACCAATGTCTTTAATGCCAATGTCATCGAGTGCTTCAGAGAAGAGGACGTGGAAATGATCAAGTCCGGTGTGAACCCGATCACTTTCCCTGGTCTTAAGACCTCTGTCACAAGCGACGATTCCATCAAGATCAACTTTGTCACCAAGCCATCCGTCATCATCTCCGCATCCGGTATGTGTGAAGCCGGCCGTATCCGCCATCATCTGAAACATAACCTGTGGCGCAGCGAGAGCACCATTCTCTTTGTCGGTTATCAGGTGCCTGGAACACTGGGCAGCGCGCTTCTCGGTGGTGCCAAGGAAGTTAAGCTTTTCGGTGAGACGATCGATGTTCGTGCAACGATCCTGAACCTGCCGGGTATCAGTGGCCATGCTGACCATGATCATCTGATCTCATGGGTACAGTCCATGAAGAAGATGCCTGAAAAGATCTTCGTTGTTCATGGCGAAGACAGCGTGACAGATGCATTTGCCAAAGATTTGGCAGAAGCAACAGGTACAGAAGTTGTGGCGCCTTACAGTGGTGATACCTATGACCTTCTTGAAAACAAGCTCCTGGCTCAGGGTGAGCGCAAGCGTGTTGAGAAGAAGAGTGTCAGCAAGGAAACATCCCGTAAGCATACCGCTTACGATCAGCTTCTGGCTGCAGGAGAGCGCCTGCTGGCTGTCATCCGCAGAAATAAGGAAGGCGCCAATAAGGATCTGGCCAAGTTTGCATCACAGATCATTGCCCTCTGTGAGAAGTGGGACAGATAAAGATATATTGAATAATGAATCTATAGGGAATGCCTTCAGGAAAAGCCTGAGGGCATTTCCTTTTTTGTCCCCTTTCATTGACAGGTAGGTCTGTATGCCCGATAATGGATAAGAGAACATTTTGGAGGAATTGATCATGAAAGATTATCAATGGATCGTATGGAGTCTTGTGACTTTGCTTATGGTCCCTTATATCCTTTCATTTCTTATGATCAGAGACTGGCAGTGGGGGAAACTTTGGCGGCGCAAAGATGCGCGAAAAATACTTCTGCCGGTGATTCTGTTCGGCAATACACTGATCTGGATGATAGCAGCGGCTTTGATCTATAAAGTCCGAAATCCGCTGAATGTCTTGATGAATCTGGTCCGGTTACAGGGATCATATCAGGATATGGCCAGGCTTGGTATGACGCTCTGTGTGAGCATTCTGGTATCTTTGTGCCTGACGGTTCTTTTGGGAAAAATGCTTCTGAAACAAAGGGAACATTACAGAATCCGCAGACAGACACAGGGAATCGTGCTCCTGATTGGAATGGTGACCTTGCTGCCTGTACTGGCCGGTCTTATTGTCGCCAAA
>JAZUHQ010000359.1:0-3811 GCA_045641805.1 Lachnospiraceae bacterium | reverse complement strand
ATGAACAGAATGTCACCGGATGATCACTATGCAGATCTGAAGCGTGTCATCGCTGCTGCAGCAGGTAAAGGCCGTCGTATCAACGTTATCATGCCATTCCTCTATGAGAGCCGTCAGCATAAGCGTTCTTCCCGTGAGTCTCTTGACTGTGCAGTAATGCTTCAGGAGCTTCAGGAGCTTGGTGTTGAGAACATCATCACACTGGATGCACATGATCCTCGTGTTCAGAATGCGATCCCACGTAAGGGCTTCGAGTCCATGCAGTGCACATACCAGTTCATCAAGGGCTTATTTGACAATGTCGATGATCTTCAGATCGATTCCGATCACATGATGATCATTGCACCTGATGAAGGTGCTATGAGCCGTGCGATCTACTACTCCAACGTTCTTGGTATCGACATGGGTATGTTCTACAAGAGAAGAGACTACTCCAAGATCGTCGATGGCCGTAACCCAATCGTAGCACACGATTTCCTTGGTCAGGATGTTGAAGGTAAGGACTGTATCATCATCGATGATATGATCTCCTCCGGCGACTCCATGCTGGACGTTGCACTTCAGCTGAAACAGCGCAAGGCAAAACGTGTCTTCGTTGTTGCTACATTCGGCTTATTCACAAACGGTATGGCTAAGTTTGATGACGCTTATGAGAAAGGTCTCATCTCCAGAGTCCTGACAACCAATGCGATCTACCAGACACCAGAGCTTCTTTCCCGTGAATACTACATCAACGTTGATGTATCCAAGTATATCGCGCTTATGATCGATAAGCTCAACTACGACCACTCCATCAGCGACCTGCTCAATCCATTTGCTAAGATCCGCAAAGCCGTTGATAAGTACAATGCACGTTAGTCATTCAACATCGCTTATAGATGCCAAAAAGAACCATGACATTTGTCATGGTTCTTTTTGTTTTGACTTAACTCAAGTCACATAGTGTATATATGCGCCTTGTACCAGGTTCACGTATACATTCCTTCCTAGCCGGATAGTTTCCTACGTGAACCTGGTACAAGCGTTTGGTTTAACTATTAACTTAAATCACAGAGTGTATATGGGCATCCCATCTCAGACAGGATCTGTGCTTCTCTGTGGTGACAGCTGAAAATAATGACCTGTGAAAAAGCCTGCTGCCCTGCCAGCCATCCAAGCACCTTGCCAAGACGACTGTCATCATACATGGCAAAGCTTTCATCCAGGATCAGCGGCATAGGTTCTCCAAAGAGGACCTGGCTGACTGCCATTCGGACTGCGAAATAAATCTGGTCTGCAGTACCTGCGGACAGCTGCTGTGGCTGAACCGGGATACGGTCATTATCTACCAGCACCTGGAATTTTTCATCGATGGAAAGCTTACGATGAACATCATCCGTGATCATGGCCAGCAGCTGAGATACATAATCATTCAGCTGGCTTCCGAAAGTACCGTGGATTCGGCTTGTCAGATCGCGGATCACATTTTCGCTGATCTCCAGTGCCTGCAGATCATCATAGGAGTCGTTATTCTGCTGTTTCATGCTCTTAATGATCTCTTCCAGACCTTCAAACTCCGCCTGCTTTTCGCTGAGCTGATCGATCTGCCATTCAAGGAGTTCAATGTTCTTATTGTAATCACTGATCTGCTTCTGATAGGCATCCATGCGGTCCTGATCGGCCTTAGGGACGGTCACCTCCAGTGTCACGCTCTCACCGTACTTATCCAGGTATGGCTGAAGCGGTTCCTGAAGACTATCGTAGCGTTCTCTCAGGGCTTCCATTTCTTTTCTTAACCCGGCGATGGCTGCCTCGTTGCCCTGCCAGCCTGCGCAGCGGATCTTGATATCATTGATCTCTTCTGCATCAAATGCATCGAGGATTTCCCGCTGTTCTCTCTCGATTCGGCGGATCTCCTCTTCCATCTTTTTGAGACGCTTCTTGCCGCGCTCCATGGAGCTGAATAAGAAGACGGCAAAGATGAGTGTCAGAAGACCCAGAATACCTGTCACGGCGATTCTTAAGGTGCCATAGAATTCCAGAAGGCCGCCGGCCATATAGATGATCAGTGTCAACGCTGCTGCCGGCAGGATGAGTGCCAGGTTGCGCATAATGCCGCCGGAACCCGCCTCCCTGATCTCTGCACATCGGGAATGGAGATCATCGGCCTCTGCCTTCAGGTCCTCATAATCCTCAATGGCCGCTTCCAGTTCTTCACGTGTAGTACTCCGGTTGGCTTCCTCAAATTCACGAAGCTGTTTCTTTTTGGCCCTGTACATATCGGCCACATCGTTGTTTTCCTGGATCAGACGGATGGCCTTGATTCGCTCATTGCGGTCTTCCCTGATGGCCTGATCCACCCTGAATTCCAGGTCTTTTAATTCTTTCTGAGCCCGGGCACAATGAACTTCCAGATTCTCTTTCCTTTCAAGCATTTCATCTCTTCCGGAAAGTTCCACCTTGAGTTCATCTCTTCGGTCCAGTTTTTTCTCGTAAGCCGCTTCAGATATCTTGGCGGATACCTTCTTGCGCTCTTCCTTCAGATAATTCATGGCCTGAGCGACATCCACAGACTCACTGGCACTCATGGACATATTGGCCAGGAAGGATTGCATGTTGCCGGCAAACTGAGAATCCGGCTGGGCACTCAGCTGGCTGATACTGATGGAGTTCCTGTAATTCACATTGGTCAGACCCTGAATCAGGTCTGCCAGTTCCTGGTCTTCCTCCAGGCATGGACGACCAGTCTCAAGATCGATCACCGAAAAGGAAGCTTCTGCCTTATGGAAGTTTCTCACAATGCGGTAGTGCTTGCCCTGGTGTTCAAACTCCAGTCTGCCTGTATAATTGCCACCCAGCTCCCATGGCTGGTACTTGGTGTAAGCGTCTTTTCCGGCCCCTCTGCCTCTCAGTCTTTCTGCACCAAAGAGCATGCACTGAATGAAGGCGTGAATGGTGGATTTACCCGATTCGTTAGGGCCATAGATGATATTGATGCCGGGATTCAGATTCAGTTCCGTTTCATGGAACTTTCCGAAATGATCCAGCTGTAAATGACTGATAATCATCCCGCACCTCCTACTTAATCTGATAGAGCGCCTTCATACCATAGCAGAGGGCTTTGGCTTTGAGCGTCTCACTGATCTCCATCTCTGTGATCTGCTTGATATACATACCGATAATGTTGTCTCGGTTCTCATCATAGATCTTCTGGAAATCAAAATCAGGAATAGAGTTATCTGTGACGGACAGGATCCTGCCATATTTTTCAAAAATTCTCTCATCCGGTTCCATATCCGGATCGCGGAATCCGTTGATCACGATCTTGAACATGTTGTCGCGGCCCTTTTCCGCCATCATGGCGGATGCGGACATGGCCAGCTGCTGCATGGTCATCTCAGGCTCAACGGTCAGTTCCAGTGTCTCGTAGGAACGGCAGGCAAAGGGTACGAACTCAAATGTCGTCCGCTCTTCATTGATCTCACCGCGGATAAAGCCATGTGGACCTTCATCATTACGGTCGATCGGCTCCAGTGCACCTGCATAGGCGATCGCGTGGTTCTCGTCCAACCATGGTTTATGGATATGGCCCAGTGCCACATAGTCAAAACCTGCCTTGCGGAGCTTTGCCATGTTGATCGGGATATGTGCCTCATCACCACCATGACCCAGCAGGATATGGATGTAGTTTTCAGGTACCGGCTGTTTGTCCCTGAACTTCCACATGGGCTGCAGGTGGTCATACATGGCCTCTGTAATCTCATTGCGGTCATAGCTCATGCCGTAGATGATCGTATTCAGGCCTGCCAGATGCATATAGGAAACTTTATTC
>JAZUHQ010000358.1:0-2700 GCA_045641805.1 Lachnospiraceae bacterium | reverse complement strand
CACCGCAGGCACCGGCTGTCGGTGCTGCCACGATCTTACACATGCAGGCATTGGACTCGGCGACCTTGAGGGCTGTTGCCAGCACCTCCTGCATATAACCGCCGAGGAGGGCTTTGCCTGTGGCACTGAAAGCTTCCATTTTGCTGGCATCTCCGCCGATCATACCGCTGACAGAACGTCTCTCAGCCGCATAATGATCCACAGACTCCAGCATAGCTTTCCAGCTCTGCACCATCTTGTTCCAGGACTGTTCTTCTGTCACCTGTCTCTGTTCCATATCCAGATCTCTGACCACCTGCCAGAGCGCCAGATCTTTCTTTTCTGCTTCTTCTATCAGTTCATTGATTGAAAAAAATGCCATCAGATCCTTCCTCCTTCTGCAGATTAATCATTCTCGCGTTCATAGTAAACAACATTCTGGACATAAGGGATCATCATCAGCTGATCAATGATCTCGGCCGGTACCTTCTGATCCACTTCAAGAACCATGATAGAATCGCCGTTACGGCTGGAACGGCAGTCGCTGATGGTGGCAATATTCACACTGCCCCATGCCAGGATGGTCGTCACCTTCATGATAATACCGGTCACATCTTTATGACGGACCACCAGTGTATTCATCTCACCTGTGAAATTGACCTCAACATCCCCCAGTCTCTCGACACGGATCTGGCCGCCGCCTACGGAAACTGCCTGCAGATGGAGGCTGTGGCCATCATCACCGGTCACATCGATCACCGCCGTGTTTGGGTGGGCTGCTTTAAGGACTGCTGTGTAGAATTCGAAGTCGAGGCCTGCTTCCTTTGCCAGTGCAAAGCTGTCCGGAATTCGCAGATCATCCGGTTTCATATTTAAAAGGCCTGCGATCAGGGCCTTGTCCGTACCATGGCCTTCACCGGTCTCTGCAAAGGAGCCGTAAAGTCCGATCCTGGCTTTCACAGGACGACAGCCAAGAAGGGTACGTGCCATGCGGCCGATTCTTGCCGCACCTGCTGTATGGGAACTTGAAGGACCAACCATGATCGGTCCGATAATGTCAAATACATCGATCATTCTATTTACCCCTTAACGCTGTACCGGGTACATAATGAGCAACTGTATATCCTATCGCTTACAATTGTTCACTATGTACCCGGTACAATTTTATTGACTCATAATAATGCTTGTTTTTCTTATCTGACGATCATGCACTCACGCTCAGCACCTGTACCGATGAACTTAACAGGAATACCGATGTACTCTTCCATGAACTGGATATATTTCTGAGCATTCTCTGGAAGCTCTTCGAAAGTCTTGCAGCCGGAGATATCACCGAAGTTGCCATCGAACTCCTTGTAAACAGGCTTAGCGCTGTTGAGGAACTGGATGTTTGTGCTGAAATCTTCTGTGATCTCACCATTCACTTCGTAAGCAACACAAGCTTTGATCTTGTCGAACTTACCGATGGTATCCATATGGTTAACTGCAAGTGCTGTCAGACCGTTAACACGCTGTGCATACTTGAGTGTTACAAGGTCGAGCCAGCCACATCTTCTTGGACGTCCTGTTGTTGTACCATACTCATGACCAAGATCACGGATACGATCACCGACTTCATCAAGAAGCTCTGTTACGTATGGGCCTTCACCTACACGGCTGGAGTAAGCCTTGATGATACCGTAAACTTCACCAATATTGGAAGCATTCAGGCCGGAACCTGTGATGATACCGCCGATCGTTGGGTTGGAGGATGTAACAAATGGGTAGGAACCGAAATCGATATCCAGAAGTGTTGCCTGAGCACCCTCTACAACGATCTTCTTATCAGCCTCGATAGCCTTATGAAGATATGTAACTGCATCGCATACGTAGATCTTGAGGATCTCAGCATACTCTGTATATTTCTGATAAACATCTTCAAACTGAAGGATCTCATCATAATCTGTTTCAGGATCGTAGAATTTAAGAAGGGCTTTTCTGGATTCGCAGAGAACCTGAAGTCTCTCCTTGAAATCAGGAGCATAAAGATCCTCAACACGAAGACCTGCTCTCTCAAACTTATCGCAGTAAGCAGGGCCGATACCCTTACCTGTTGTACCGATCTTGGAAGCTCTTGCTTTCTCAAGTGCAACGTCAAGCATACGATGGTATGGCATAATAACCTGTGCTTTATCACTGATCTTTAAATATTTATCTACATCATAACCATGATCTTTCAGATTGTTGATCTCAGTGATCAGTACTTCCGGGTTCAGTACTGTACCATTGCCGATCACACCATATGTATGGCCTGAAAGAAGACCGGATGGAATCAGGTGCATTGCATATTTAACACCATCTACTTTGATTGTATGGCCGGCATTGTCACCGCCGGTTGCACGTACTGCAATATCTGCAAAAGTACCAAGGTAGTCAATAACCTTACCTTTACCTTCGTCACCATAGAAACATCCGATTACAACATCTGCTTTAGTCATGAGAATCTCTCCTTTATACTGACGTGCTATGCTCCCCTCAGAGCATGATGCACTTTTTTTCAAAAATACACTTTAGTATACCAAAAAAAACGAATAAAATCTATAAATAATGTAAAAACTTAAAAATTATCTGTTTTATACGTTATCCAGAAGGTCCGCTTCTCCAATGATCTCCAGGTCCGGATTGGCTTTGACCAGATCCAGCATCGATGCGGATACAAGAAATTCGCCTAGGTGAAGGGTA
>JAZUHQ010000357.1:0-3088 GCA_045641805.1 Lachnospiraceae bacterium | reverse complement strand
TGGTTTCAAGTGTTGTCTTCCTAAGACCGCTTGGCCTCCGACTTGCTGATTATGAACGGCGTGTCTGTCATGATCATCTGGGTCGGTGGTCATGGGGTTGATATGGGCAATATCCAGGTCGGTGACCTGACCGCCTTTATCACCTATTCCATGGTGATCATCATGTCCTTCCTGATGATTTCCATGATCTCCATCATGCTGCCTCGTGCCAGTGTGGCTGCGGACAGAATCATGGAGGTTTTAGATACAGAAACAACCCTTTTCGACGCCGAGATCGTCGCGGATGACAAGCTCAGCGGTGAAGGTGTCGTGACTTACGAAGATGTCGCCTTCTCCTATGCGGATACCGAGGAAAAGGTCCTTGAGCATATCTCCTTCACAGCAAGACCGGGCCAGACAACCGCCATCATCGGTTCCACCGGTTGTGGTAAGTCCACACTGATCAACCTCCTGCCACGTTTCTTTGATGTGACGGAAGGTTCCGTCAAGATCGATGGCATTGATATCCGGGAGATCAGCCAGAAAAAGCTGAGAGATATGATCGGTCTTGTGCCTCAGAAGGGTATGCTTTTCTCCGGTACGATCGAGAGTAACCTCAAATATGCCGGCGAAGGCATTTCCGATGAAGACATGAAGGAAGCCGCTGAGATCGCTCAGGCCATGCACTTCATTACAGAAAAAGAAGACCAGTTTGAATCCGCGATCGCTCAGGGCGGTACCAATGTTTCCGGTGGTCAGAGACAGCGTCTGGCGATTGCAAGAGCCATTGCCAAACATCCGAAGATCTATATCTTTGATGATTCCTTCTCTGCCCTGGACTATAAGACCGATGCCAAGCTGAGAAAAGCCCTTGCAGAGAAGACAAAGGATGCGACCGTTCTGATCGTTGCCCAGCGTATTGCAACGATCATGCATGCCGATCAGATCCTTGTTATGGATGAGGGTAAGATTGTTGGTAAGGGTACACATAAAGAACTGCTGGAGGGCTGTCAGGTTTATCTTGAGATCGCCAGAGGACAGTTATCTGAAGCAGAGATCGAACGTGCACTGAAAGGAGGTATCTAGTGATGGCAGAGAGAAGACAGAGACCTGGCCGTGGACCGGGACGTTTCAGCGGAGAAAAAGCCAAAGACTTTAAAGGTACCATCCGCAAGCTTTTAAGATATCTGGGCGGCTATAAAATCGCTGTCCTGATCGTCATGATCTTTGCTGTGGGATCCACCATTTTTGGTGTTCTCGGACCAAAGATCCTGGGTACGGCAACGACAGAACTTTTCAGCGGCCTCATGTTAAAGCTTTCCGGCCAGGGCAGCATTGACTTTGGCAAGATCGGAAAGATCCTTTTAGGTCTCATGATCATGTATGGTGTCAGCGGTATTTTTGCCTTTATCCAGGGCTGGACCATGACAACCATTTCTCAGAAGATCTGCCTGCGTATGCGCAGAGATATCAGCGAGAAGATCAACCGCATGCCGCTGAAATACTTTGAAAAGAATACCGTCGGTGATGTCTTATCCCGTATCACCAACGACGTCGATACACTGGGTATGGGCCTCAACCAGTCCATTACACAGCTCATCACATCCGTTTGTACCCTGGTGGGCGTCCTTGTGATGATGCTCTCTATCTCCGTCCTCATGACAGGCATCACGATCTTGATCCTGCCTGTCTCTGTGGTCCTGGTAGCATCCATCGTCAAGCGTTCCCAGAAGTACTTCAAAGCCCAGCAGAAAAACCTGGGTACGATCGACGGTCAGATCGAAGAGACTTTCTCCGGTCATCGTATCGTCAAGGCCTTTAACCGCGAAGAGGCGGAGATCGAAAGATTTAAGGAGACCAATGCGATCCTTTTTGAGTCTGCATGGAAGAGCCAGTTTTTATCCGGCCTCATGCAGCCACTGATGAACTTCGTCAGCAACTTAGGTTATGTCGCTGTGGCTGTTTCCGGTGCCATGCTGGCAAGCAGAGGTACCATCACCATCGGTGACATCACTGCCTTTGTCCAGTATGTCAAGCGTTTTACTCAGCCGATCACCCAGCTGGCACAGGTTTCCAACATGCTTCAGTCCATGGCGGCAGCTGCAGAGCGTATTTTCGAGTTCCTGGATGAGGAAGAGGAAGTGGAATCCTTAAAGGACCCTGTGTCCGCAGAGACGATCTCAGGAAAGGTCAGCTTCGATCATGTCCAGTTCGGTTATGATCCTGAGCAGATCGTTATCAAAGACTTCACATGCAATGTAGAGAAAGGCCAGACGGTGGCTATCGTCGGTCCGACCGGTGCCGGTAAGACAACCATGATCAAACTGCTCATGCGTTTCTACGATGTCAACAGCGGCAGTATCTCTCTCGATGGCCATCCGCTTGCCAGCTTTGACAGAGATGAACTCCGCAATGGTTTTGGTATGGTCCTTCAGGATACATGGCTTTTTAAAGGCACCATTATGGAAAACATCCGTTACGGCCGATTAGATGCCACTGATGAGGAGGTCATTGAAGCGGCTAAGAAAGCGAGAGCCGACAAGTTTATCCGTTCCATGCCGGAAGGCTATAACCTGATCATCAATGAGGAAGCATCCAACATTTCTCAGGGTCAGAGACAGCTCATTACGATTGCCAGAGCCATTCTTGCAGACAATCCGATCATGATCCTGGATGAAGCGACTTCCTCTGTCGATACACGTACAGAACAGCTGATCCAGACGGCTATGGATACCTTGATGGAAGGCAGAACTTCTTTCGTTATCGCCCATCGCTTATCAACGATCCGCAATGCGGATATGATCCTTGTCATGAAAGACGGTAACATTATCGAGCAGGGCAAACATCAGGAGCTTCTTGAACAGAATGGTTTCTATGCAGACCTCTATAACTCACAGTTTGTGACAGCCTGATAGGGAGGCCGAAATGGGAAAAGCGTTTGAAAATAAAGTTGTTGTGGTGACAGGTGGTGCCAGAGGTATCGGCAAGGCGATCGCAGAGGCCTTCCAAAAGGAAGGTGCACTTGTGAATGTGATCGATGTGGTGGAAGGTGATCACTTTGTGGGCGATCTGAGTAAGAAGGAAGATCTTGAAACATTTGCCAAAAGTG
>JAZUHQ010000356.1:0-6006 GCA_045641805.1 Lachnospiraceae bacterium | reverse complement strand
CCTTCTTCCATGCCTTCGAGAAACTCCTCGGCAATCTTCTCTTCCTGACCCGGCATCACTTTATTGCCCTCTTCATCCAGGACAAAGAAACCCTGTTCATCCACCAGCGGCAGGAATGGTTTCATGATCGGCAGGACCAGTGTCGCACCTAAAAGTCCTACAAGACCGAAACCACAGGAAACCCAGATAAAGGCATAAAGCGGCATCATCTGTGGATCGGAATAAGTCAGATAAAGTGGAAAAACATTGAAAAAAAGAATCACCAGCATGCTCAAGGGATTCTTGATCATAAAGAAGACTGCATTTCGCACCAGATGTGGAATGGAATCTTCAAAAGCAGCCATTGTGATGAAAGTATAGATCGCAACGGCAACAAAAGTCAGGAGAATGGCTGCCAGCGGATATCTGAGAAATGATAAACCACCGGTCACATTCATAACCACCTTGAAATCAACATAAAAGAAAATGCCCACAAGGATCGCCAGGATCCAGAAGATCAATGACTGTTTGATGTTGTTTTTGAAACCTCTCCAGAATTCCTTAAATGGATTGATCACACCATCACCACGCAGCGCTTTCAGCATCACATGATAGAGTGCCACATACGCCGGTCCAATGGTGATCACCGGCATACAGAAAAAGACAAACATGATGTTGGCACCGATCACAATGCCCAGACGGGTCATCAGTTTGCCAAATACACTTTCGTTGTCTAAAAGACTGCTGATCAGTTCATTCATTCTTCTCCAACCCTCTCTTTTTGAAAGTATGCCAAAACCATCTGTTTTCATGTGGCTATAGGCATATCCTTCATTTTACTCTTCAAAAATATAGTCTAAAAACATTAAGGTGGCATCGAAATTCTGAGAATAAGCACCGATGCCCAGTGCACAGCTTTTGCCAAAAAGATCATAGTCCCGATCCAGTATGCTTCCGGTCAGATCAATGCCTACAGGCACCAGATCTTTGTCATAGCCTTCCTTCGCAGGGACACAGTAGAGGAAACGATCCCCGTACTTATCCTTGATCGCACGGACTTCTTCTCTGTCAAGGTCTAAAAGTCGTCCCGATTCGCCAAAACTGACCAGCGATTCACTATCCATCACGGCCGCATCCAGAACACCGGAATCAATATAGGCCACAAACAGATCGTAGTAGTCATTGCCTGTCGCTTTATTCATCGAATAGTCAAAATACAGCTCCGCCTGGAAATCAACATTCTTTTCCTTCAGATCAAAACCTGTATAGTCGATATAACCATTGTAGAGATCAGATCCATTGCCCACATTGGCCTGGGTTCCCGGAACAGCCAGGAAAAACCAGTGCTCGGTGATCGCTTTGCTCATAATGGAGTAGATATAAAGACCTGTCGCCACAATACAGACTGCGACAATGATATACAGCTTATAGTAGGTCCATATATAATCCAGCTTCTTTTTTGTGCTGAGATCCTTCACCTTGGCTCTCTCTCTGCCAACTTCTTCACGCATAGCCATTAAAGGTCACCTGTATTCCCTTTCTGGAATTCTCTGTAGTGCTTTGGACTCTGTCCATAAGCGCCTTTAAACATTTTGGAGAATGTCAGCGGATCATCATAACCGACACGACGACTGATCTCCTGCACAGACAGAGATGTGGAAATCAGCAAAGTCTCCGCCTGTTTCATACGATACTGCAGGATATACTCCTGTGGAGATAATCCTGTTTCTTTCTTGAAAATAGAAGTCAGATAACTTCTGTGAATACCGATCACCTTGGCAATGTCATTGACCTTGACGGTCATGTAGTTGCCATGGATGTAGTCCAGCGCATACTGAACATAACCTTCGTGATCGTAAGCTTTATAACGCTTCTGTGTACCAATCGTTTTCACATTGGAGTCCGTTGCCAGACGGATATAACTGAGCAGAAGGCTCAGACGTAACATGTCATTGGCATCGGAGAGCCCCGGATTATCCAGTACCTTATCCACCAGTTTGATAAACTTGGCCGCTTCTATACTGCTGGACTGAACATAAACGTCTTTGCTAAAGCCGGCACTTTCTGCAAGATACTCTGCTTTCTTACCATCAAAAGTCATCCAGCAGTAAAGCCATGGATCGTCCTGATCCGCAACATAGACCTGTTTTTCATGTGGTTTACACATAAACATCATGTTCTTCTGTATCTCGATCGGTTTATCATTGACATACAGTTTTCCTTTTCCCATCATGACGATGTGTAAATGATAGCCCGGCCTGTCATCAAATCGTGCTTTTTTTCCAGGAATGCATTGCTCGATACCACAGGATGTCAGATAGAGATCCTCAAAAAGGCTCTCATGATAGATGAGGCAACGATACTTACTTGTTGTAATAAGTTCAGAACTATTATTCTCCATGCATTTACTCCCCCTTTATGCTTTTGCATCGAGCCATAAACTCTGCAGAATAGTCCCCCCTTCTATTCTGTACAGTTAGCAGCTCCATGATTCTGAATTCTCGTCTCATATTACTTTATATCCTATAATCTTCAAAATCAAGTCTTTACATAGGATAATCATTTAATTTTAAACAAAAAATCGTTTTCTGATAAAAAAAGGGAGGTGCAAATGCATCTCCCTTTTTAGTTGAATGAATCAATTACAGCTTACCACCGGATGTAGCGATACCTTCAACGAACTGTTTCTGGAAGATAACGTAGATAACTACCATAGGAATAATAGCAAGCACTGCTGCTGCCATCATTGTTGGGTACTCACTACCATACTGACCCTGCATCTTAGCAAGGCCTGCAGAAAGAGTTGTTGTCTCGGACTTTGTACAAACGATCATAGGCCACATAAGATCCTTGAACGCAAACAGAGCTGTGAAGATACCAAGGGAAACGAGAGAAGAACGTGTCAGAGGCATCATGATGTATAAGAATCTCTGACCAACGTTACAACCGTCAAGACCGGCTGCTTCTTCAAGTTCCTTAGGCAATCCCTGGTAACCTGTCTTTAAGAGGTAAGTACCGAAAGCAGTTACCAGACCTGGGAATACAAGACCGAATGTTGTATTTAACATACCCATCTTGGAAACCATGAGGTACTGAGGGATAATGAAGATCTGTGCTGGGATCATCATCTGGATCAGAATGAGTGCGAAGAAACCATTCTTACCAGGGAAGTTAAGACGACCAAATGCATAACCTGCCATTGTAGCTGTTAAACATGCACAAACGATACGGAAGAAGATCATAAGAAGTGTGTTCTTATAAAGGATAACGAAGTTATAGGACTTCCATACGTTTGCAAAGTTTTCAAAATGCCAGCCATTGTGAGGCAGAATGAAGAATGGTGCTACTGAAACTGCTTCCTGATTTGTCTTCAGAGCTGTCAGGATCATCCATGCAAAAGGAACGATCATAATGATTGCTACGATTGTAAGGATAGTGTAAATAATAACTTTATTAACAATATATCTTGTATGTAAGCTCATTTCCATGATGTGTTCCTCCTTTCTTATGGGTGATATACCAGTTTCTTCTCAGCCTGCTGCATGATAACAGTAACGATCATGATGAATACTACAAGTACCATAACGAGTGTAGCACCATAACCCTTATTACCGTTTGTGAATGCGTAGGTATAGAAGAGGTATACGATTGACTGAGTCTTCTGAAGTGCAAGGTTAGTCTTATCCATAACCATGAACATTAAGTCGAAGATTGTAAGAGCGCCAATGACACGAGTCTGAACAATAAAGAATGTTGTTGGGCTGATCAGTGGAACTGTTACATCGAAGAACTGTCTGATGCCTGTAGCACCATCGATAGATGCTGCTTCGTAGTAGTCACCAGGAATCTCCTGTAAACCGGAGATAAACAGTACCATGTTATAACCAATGATAGACCATACACCAATGATACCGATCGCGATCCATGCAATCTTAGGATTGGAGATCCATGCAACATTGAGATGGAAAACATTGTTTAAAAGACCAAACTGCTGGTTGTAAAGCCATTTCCAAACCATCGCTACAGCTGCAGGTGCGCAGACCATAGGAAGGAAGAAGATAGTTCTGTAAAGAGATGTACCAAGCATCTTCTTTGCAAGGAATACAGCAAGAACGAGGGCGATAACAACGCCGAATGGAACCTCGATGATCGCATACTTGATTGTATTGATCAGGGACTGCCATGTTTCACCTGCTGTTAATACTGCTTTGTAGTTATTAAGACCTACAAACTGATTGCCTTTACCAAAGTCACCTGTCTTACAGAAGGACTGATAGATGGTGTTGATAACAGGGTAAAAGTTCAGAACGATCAGACCGATAATTGTTGGAGCAATGAAAGCGTAGGACCAAATGGCTTCACGCTTCTCAGATGCTGTTAAACCGGCCTTTTTTGTTTCAGCTTTTGACATAACAAATACTCCTAACTCTATTTCAGAAAAGACCCGGGGTATTGGATCTTTTCCTACACTGCAAATCATAAAGTAAACTCTATGTTATGCATATTTGCAGCTTTAGATAAAAAAGAAGGGGCTTTGCCGAGGCAAAGCCCCCCGATTAATTAACGAACTACAGATTATTCATTAGCGATTGCGTTCTCGATGATAGCCTGAGCGTTGTCACAAGCCTGAGCCATGAGAGCTGCATCTTCTGGGTTCTGCCAAGCATCAAGGAATGCACCAGCCTGCTGAAGAGCATCTTCCCAAACTGTTGTATTTCTTGTGTATGGACGGAAGTATAAGGAACCGTGCTCCTCGATGTTGATGAATGCGGAAACATCCATGCCTTCGAATGCGTTAGCAAAAGCATCGGATACACCAAGCATACCACCCATTGTTACACCGAGTTCAGACTGCATGATCTGACCTTCTTCAGAACAGAAGAAAGAGATCAGGCTGTATGCTGCATCTGGGTTAGATGTGTTAGCTGCTGCTGCCCAACCAAGACCGTTGTATGCGGACCAACGCTCACCTTCGTCACATGCGCCGTTGCCGTTAACGTCAGCGTATGGAAGCATAGCCCAAGCGTAGTCAGAACCATTCTCAGCTGTGTAGAAGAAGTTGATCATCCAGGAACCCTGTGTGATCATAGCTGCCTTACCGGAAACGAATAAGGAGTCTGTACCTGTCTCAGCAACTACGGACTGAGGAGCACCTGTTGTAAGGAGCTTTCTCATCATTTCCATACCAGCTTTACCTTCTGGGGAACCGATAGTTGTACCCTTGTGGTCATCTGTGACAACCTGGCCGCCGTAAGCGTAGATCAGGTTGTACCAACCATCCTGGTTGTTGGATGTGTTCATAGCCATACCATAAATCTCACCATTGGAACCTTCGTAGATAGCCTTGGAAGCTTCATACATATCTTCCCATGTCCACTCATCTGTTGGGTAATCTACACCGTACTGGTCGAAGATAGCCTTGTTGTAAAGAAGAGCGATTGTGTCATGGTCTTTTGGAAGTGCATATGTACCACCATCGTTACGTGTGTAAAGACCTACGATACCATCATAGTATTTGGACATATCAATTGCATCGTCAGCTGCTACATAATCATCGAGCTTAAGTAACAGATCGTTTTCCATGTACATCTGTACTGTGTTGGAATGCATCCAGAATACGTCTGGCATTTCACCACCTGAAGCACCTGCCTCAAGAAGTGTCCAGTAGTTATCCCAGTCTACAACTTCGATAGAAGCCTTGATACCGGATGTCTCGGACCATTTGTCAGCGATCTTCTGAAGACCTTCTCTCTGGTTGTTATCCCAGATGTTAACTTTGATCTCGCCGCTGCCGGAACCTGCTGGTGCAGAAGAACCGCCTGCTGGAGCGGAAGAACCACCGCCACATGCTGCAAGAGATGCTACCATAGCTGCTGTAAGAGCTGCTGCAAGCATTTTGTTCATTTTCATAATAATCTCCTCCATATGATTGAATGAATGTTCGCTTTTTGTGTGTATGCATAAAAACACACAATCATGACATTACAATCGTACATCACTTTGCACAAATACAACATGGACCAATGT
>JAZUHQ010000355.1:0-2314 GCA_045641805.1 Lachnospiraceae bacterium | reverse complement strand
GGTACCATCTATTTTGAAAAGAAGCGCGGTAAGAAAAATAAAAAGACAAAACAGATCTCTATGCTGATCTCCAACCCAATGCTCAGTTTCGGCTATGTGGAATCCTACCGTATGCTTTCCACCCGTGTGAAGCTGGCACTGGATAAAGAAGATAAGAAAGTGCTGATCGTCACCAGTGTCTCCGAGAATGAAGGTAAGTCTACCGTGGCTGCCAACATTGCCCTGGCATTGGCCCAGGAAGGCAAGCGTCTTATCCTTGCAGACTGTGACTTCAGAAAACCTGCACAGAATAAGATCTTTGAGGTCGATGTGCCGGAAGAGCGTGACTTCTGTCATGCAATCTCCACACATACAGCAGCCAAGATCGGCAGAGTGAAACAGAGCAGTAAGCTCTACACACTGTTCAGCGAACAGTATAAAAACATGATCTGGGATAGTGCTTCCACAGATTACATGGAAAAGATGTTTGACTACCTCAAGGCCAAGGTCGACTATGTCATTATCGATACCGCACCGATGGCCTTTGTATCCGATACCGAAGAGTATGCCTCCTATGCGGACGCAGCCCTGATCGTTGTGCGTCAGGATGTCATGGAAGCCTGCTATATCAATGATGCGATCGATAATCTTGAGAATGCAGGTACCAATGTCATCGGCTGTGTATTCAACAATGTCAGAAGAGGTCTGATCGAGAAGACAGCGGATTACGGCAGTTATAACAACTCCAACTATTATAATTATAAGGGTAAATATTCCCATTATGTAAAATCAGGCAGACAGGCAGGTGAGATCGATGAGTGATAGAGTAGCACACGTTCCTGAAGAGGTAGAAAAGATCGATATCATTCAGAGCCTTGTGAAGGGCTGGAAGATCTTCAAAAAGACATGGTGGCTCATGATCCTTCTGGTCGCTGCCGCCTCAGGTCTTTCCTTTGCCTACAATAAGTTCCTGTTTGTGCCACAGTACCAGGCTTATTCCACCTTTACGGTTGTATTTGGTGACAGCTCCACTTCCAACAGCAGTTACTATACATCCCTGTCCTATGAACAGCTGGATGCCACTTTCCCATTCATTCTGGAAAGTTCCACACTCAAGGACGTGGTGGCAGAGCAGCTGGGACTTGAAAATCTGGATGGCATCGTGATCGAGGCCAACGCCGTGGCTGATTCCGGTTTCCTGCGAATTGCCGTCACAGCAGGTGATGCAGAGATGGCTTACAATGCACTCAACTGTGTCATTGAGAATTATCCGATCGTTGCAAGATATATCATCGGTGAGACAACGCTGACCATTCTGGATACGAATGGCATGCCAACCTATCCGATCAATGGTATCAGCAACCGCAGAAGCCTCATGCGAGGCGGTATGATCGGCTTTGTGATCTACTTCCTGATCCTGGTTGGTATGATCGCAGCCAGAAGAACCGTTTCCTCCGAGGAGGATCTGAAGAACTATACATCCGTCAAATGTCTGGCCAATGTGCCATTTACACTGGTCAAGCGCCGAAGCGGCAAGAACCAGAAAAAACTCCTCATGGACCAGAAAAACATGTCTCCGGCCTTTCTGGAATCCATCAATGCGCTCCGTATCCGTGTGACACGCCGCATTGAAGAGGGCGACAAAGTGTTTATGATCACCAGTACCAACGAGGGTGAAGGTAAGACCACCGTGGCAGGCAACCTGGCATTGTCACTGGCCCTCAAAGGCTATTCCGTCCTTCTGATCGACTGTGACCTGAGACACCCATCTCTGGCTTCTCTCTTTGGCAAGCAGACACCGGAAGGCCTTAAAGAAGCGATCAGTGGTGAAAAACCACTGGGTGAACTGATCACTCACTATAAAGACACCAATCTGAACTTGCTCGGTGGTACCGTCCCTGTTCAGACAGATAAGATTCCTTCCTTGTTATCCGGCAAGCAGATGGAGAAGTTCATGAATATCTGCCGTGAGTATTATGACTTTATCATCGTGGACACACCACCTTGTGGTATGATCCAGGATGCAGCCATCATGTCCCATGTCTGTGACTGTGCCATCATGGTGCTCAGACAGGATCTGGTGGCAAGAAACCGTATTATTGCCAACATGGAGATGCTGGCAGATACCGGCGTGAAACTGATCGGCTATGTGATCAACGGTGAGTCCACAGGTATCGGCAGCTATGGTTATGGCCGTTATGGCTATGGCAAGTATGGTTACGGTAAATACGGCAAGTATGGTAAGTATGGCAAGCAAGGCTATGGATATGGAGAAAAAGAAGCAAAACGAAAATCAGCAAACCGTAAGAAAAATTGATAACGATGTCCTCATCCC
>JAZUHQ010000354.1:0-2442 GCA_045641805.1 Lachnospiraceae bacterium | reverse complement strand
ACTCAGATCGCCGTGTTCACGGGCTTCCTTGACAGCTTCAAGACAGTTTTTACGAACGACCAGCTTTCGGTATTCGATCTCTTCCTCCATCTTTTTGATATCGCCTTCGGATAATTCATCAAACATAGACGTCTCCTAACGATTCAGGATACCACTGGCCTTTACGGATGCCACAGCCTCATTGATCGTATCCACATCCAGAATCAGGGCAAAACGGACAAAGCCTTCACCAAGAGAACCAAAGCTGCTGCCCGGTGTAACGATCAGGCCTGTCTTCTCCATCAGTTCCATAACAAAGGCATCAGAACTCTCGAATCCTTCAGGAATGTGTGCCCATGAAAACATGGTTCCCTGGGACAGAGGCACGTTCCAGCCGATGGATGTAAGGCCTTCGGACAGGGCACGGTTACGTCTCTCATATTCCTCACACTGTGCAAGAACAGCGTCCTGTGGGCCTGTGAGGGCTGCGATCGCGCCTAACTGGATTGGATAGAAAATACCGTAGTCGATCTGGGAACGAACCTTCTTGAACTTCTGAACGATCGCCTTGTTGCCGACAACGAAAGACATTCTGGCACCTGTATAGTTGTAGGACTTGGACAGGGAGTAGAACTCGATACCAACTTCCTTCGCGCCCTCATGAGCCAGGAAGGAACCGCCCTTCACGCCGCCATAGACGATGTCACTGTAAGCGTTATCATGAATGATAATAATGTTGTATTTCTTTGCAAATGCGATGAGTTCATCATAGAATTCATCCGGTGCTACCACACAGACAGGATTGAGTGGGTAGGAAACGATCATCACCTTGGCTGCCTTTGCCAGATCCTCAGGGATTCTGTCAAACTCGATGATAAAATTGTTCTCCGGGCGAAGCTCGTACTCACGAACATCTGCGCCACAGAGGAATGGGCCTGCTGTGAAAACAGGATAACCCGGATTAGGTACCAGCACGATATCACCAGGGTCACAGAGTGCCATGGCGATATGGGCCATACCTTCCTGAGAACCGTAGACGGATGTGATCTCGTCACGCTCGATACCTGCCACACCGTATCTTCTCAGATAGTGACCGGATACGGCATCTAAAAGTTCCGGCATATCTGCCAGTGAATATTTATAATTATCCGGATTTTTGCATGCCTCGCTGACAGCATCCATGATGTGCTGTGCAGGCTTAAAATCAGGTGTACCTACGGACATGTTGTAAACCTTACGTCCCTGTGCGATCAGCTGATTTTTCTTCTCATTGAGTGCTGCAAAAATTCCTTCCGGAAAGGAGTCCAATCTGCTTGCAAATTTGAAATCCATTGTCAAAAAACCTCCCTCAGATTAATCACACTCTAATATATATCAAAAGTCTGTATTTATGCAAGACCGAGTCGCACGGAATCAGTGATTTTCCTTCACAACACGGAATGAAACCTGTGCACTTCCAAGACGGCTCTCAATCGTCAGAAGTCCGGTACCTTCACGGCCTGTAGACTTCACATATGTGCCGGCAAAACCTCCCTGCATAGACAGCATGGATGGACCGATCAGGGCAATATCACCTTCTGCCTTGAGAACAACCGGTTCATTGAAATAATCCAGATGATTGCCATATTCATCCACGGCTTCCAGCTGAATGGTTGCCACATCGTAAGTGTTGGATTCCACCAGTGTCTGACGGTCTGCCATGATACGGACTGCCGGCTGTCTGGCCGGTCCCTTCACTACTTCTGCCATGATCGCATCACCCTTCACAGCCACAAAACGCCATGTGCCTGCATCGGAACCCCAGCCGCCATGATACTTGGCATAGAGGTCAGAAGCTTCCGTGACGGTCATTCCGGCACGTTTGAGGATAGCTGCAAGTCTGGCATGGTCTGCCTTATCCAGCTTGCCGTGATTCTCTCTCATAACTTTCAGAAGCGGTTTCGCCGCCTTAACGATATCCGGATCAATGCCATCATTATCGGACATCTGATCACCAACCAGATCATCAATGATCACAGGTGGATGGACCATACTGCCGAACATTGTATCATCCGGATAAAACTCACCGATAAAGAGATCGCCCTTATAGAGACGCACACTGTCCGCATTGGTAAAGACATAAATATCGCCCATCAGGCCTGCCGGATGATCACCGATATTCATGGCATGGGAAACCACGCAGACAGGATCCTGATCCTGCTGGCTCTTGTAGACAGCTGCTGCCATCTTGGCATTACGGAACATATCCAGAACACCATGATAACAGATACGGTCACCACTGCCGAAATCTTTATGGGTATTATAGTCAAACATACACCAGCCGATACTGCCGGCGATGTCTTCATTCTCTGCCACACCTGCAAGGACATTGGCATGACGAAGGGCACGCCCCAGTCTGTGAGGCTCATCATCGGATGTGTTGGTTGGGAACATATGACCATTGTACTCAGTGATCATGTAGCC
>JAZUHQ010000353.1:0-3236 GCA_045641805.1 Lachnospiraceae bacterium | reverse complement strand
GGATCTTGTGACACCGGATGAGGATGATCTGATGGCAGCGGCGGCTAACAGCCACCATGTGATCGCCGATCCTATGTACAGACCGATCTGCAAAGACATCGATTTTACAGACCTTCCCCATGAGGCTTTCTCCGGAAGAATCTACGATGCTGTCAATCCAAACCTGATTGGTCTGGATGTGGCGGAAGCCCTTGGAACTTTACAATAATGAACGTATTTTTGAAATAGATAAAGCAGAAGCAATTCTGTGACTGGAGGCTTTATGTTAAAACTGGCTATTTACGGTAAAGGTGGTATCGGTAAATCCACCACGACCAGTAACCTGGCAGCGGCTTTTGCGGTGCTTGGCAAACGCGTGATTCAGATTGGCTGTGATCCCAAAGCGGATTCAACCATGAATCTTTTGGGCGGTACACCTGTGAAACCGGTCATGAACTATATCCGTGAAAATGATGAGGAACCGGAAACCATCGATCAGATCGCCAAGGAAGGCTTTGGTGGTGTGCTCTGTATTGAGACCGGAGGTCCGACACCGGGTCTTGGCTGCGCAGGCAGAGGAATCATCACGACCTTTTCCCTGCTCGAAGATCTGGAACTTTTTGAAACCTACAAGCCGGATGTTGTCCTCTATGACGTTCTCGGCGATGTGGTGTGCGGTGGTTTTGCGGCACCGATCAGAGAGGGCTATGCTGAAAAAGTCCTGATCGTCACATCCGGTGAAAAGATGGCGCTCTATGCGGCCAACAACATTTATACAGCGGTCTGCAATTTTGAAGACCGAGGCTATGCGACTGTGGAAGGTATTATCCTCAACCGGAGAAACGTAGCAGGCGAATATGAAAAAGTAGCTAAGTTTGCGGATGAGCATGGCCTTAAGATCATTGCAGACATCCCGAGAAGCCAGGAGATCATCGATTACGAAGATCAGGGTATGACCGTGGTGGAAGGAGACAGAAGCCTTCCTGTCAGCGGCAAGTACATCGAACTGGCCAAGAAGCTTTTAAGTGAGGAATAAATATGCATGATGTCTATCAAATCTCTGCTGCAGACCTTGCAGAAAGAGGAAAGGATCAAATCCCTGAGGAACTGAATTCAGCCAAGCACCTGATCTACAGTTCGCCCGCTACCCTGGCTTTCAACTCACCGGGTGCCCAGGGATTTGGTGTCAAAAGAGCAGGCCTCTCCATTCCGGGCTCTGTTATGCTGGTGCTGGCACCTGGCTGCTGCGGCCGTAATACCATGGCTCTGGATGCACTTGGCTACAGGGAACGAATCTTTTACCTGCTTCAGGATGAGACCGATATCGTGACCGGCAGACATCTGAACAAGGTGACCAAAGCGATCGAGGAGATGCTGGACAGCCTTCCTGAGCGGCCATCTGTGGTCATGGTCTGCATGACCTGCGTGGATGCCCTTCTCGGTACGGACATGGACCGTGTCTGCAAAAAGGCTTCCGATAAGGTCGGACTTCCGGTCATCCCTTGCTATATGTATGCGCTTACAAGAGAAGGCCGTGCAGAGCCGATGGTCCTGGTGAGAAAGACCCTTTATTCCCTGCTTGAAAAAAGGCAGAGAAAAGCATCGACTGTCAACATCCTGGGCGAGTTTGCCCCATTTCATGAGGACAGTGAGCTTTATCCGATGCTGAAAGCGGCCGGTATCCGAAAGATCAACGAGCTTTCAAGATGTCAGGACTTTGATGAATATATGGCCATGAGTGAGGCCAACTTTAACCTTGTATTAAATCCTGCCTGCCGTATGGCCAGCCAGGATATCTATAAAAGACTGGGCATCCCTCCGGTGGAGATGACCCGTGTCTATCAGATCGACAAGATCAGAAACCAGTATGAGATGTTCTTTGGTTCTGTTCTCGGCAAACAGATCGATGATGGCGCCTTTTATGACCGTGCACTGGCCAAGGTGGAAGCCGTGGCTTCCAAGTATGCCGGTACCAGGATCGCTGTCGGTGAATGGATCAACGGTAATCCATTTGAACTGTCACTGGCCCTTCTGAGATATGGTTTCAAGGTCACCGAGATCTACGGTACCGTGACACCACAGCAGTTTGTCTACATCCGTAAGATTGCAGCTTTAAGTCCGGATACACAGATTTATTCCAATCTGCAGCCTACCATGCTGTACTACGATATTTCCGAGACGGGCAATCAGCTGACCATTGGACAGGATGCGGCTTTCTACAATCCGGACTGTCCGAACGTCAAATGGAATGATGAGATCCAACCATTTGGCTATGATGGTCTTTACAGACTTTTTGATGCCATGGAAAAGGCACTGGAAGGAGGTCGGTAGGAGATGAAAGGTTTACTGAAATATTTATCCCCCTTTGCACCTGACCAGTCCGGTGCGGTGTCTGTCCTCTATGAGATGGGCGGTATTACCGTCGTCTGTGATGCGGGCGGCTGTATCGGCAACATCTGTGGATTTGATGAACCCCGATGGATCCTCCATCAGAGCGCACTCTTCAGTGCTGGTCTCCGTGATATGGATGCCATTCTCGGAAGAGACGACCGAATGATCTTAAAACTCCGTGATACAGCTGAAAAACTGAATTGCAGCTTTGCGGCCCTGATCGGAACACCGGTTCCGGCCGTCATCGCGACAGATTTTAAAGCCATGAAACGCATGGGCGAAAAGAAATGCGGTATGCCGGTGCTGACAGTGGAATGTACCGGTACGCGTCTCTATGATCGTGGTGCTCAGGATGCCTGGGTGGAGTTATTTGATCGTTTTGCGACAGAAGAAAAGGAGATCCTGCCTAAGAAAGTGGGTATCCTCGGACTGACACCGATCGATCTCTCAAGGATGCAGGTCAAAGAAGCCATGTCCGCCTACTTTAAGAAACTCGGCTATGAGGAAGTTGTGTGTTACGGTATGGGCGATGGCCTTGAGAGCCTTAAAAATGCTTCCTCCGTCTGTGAAAACATTGTGGTGGCGCCTTCTGCTTTGAAAGCAGCAAGGCTTCTTGAGAAGCGTTTTGGAACACCATACAGGTGCCTGTGGCCGGATCTGGATCCACAGGAGGTGACGAAGGAGACGATCGGTCATGCCAAGCGGATCCTGGTGATCCATCAGCAGATCGCTGCAGGTGCCATAAGAGAGAAGATTGCTTCTTTCTCAGACGCTAAAGTGACCTGTGCGACCTTCTTTATGGAGGATCAGGCCCTCAAAGAAGAAGGAGATCTTTTCCTTGCTTCCGAGGAAGATCTGATCACGGC
>JAZUHQ010000352.1:0-3180 GCA_045641805.1 Lachnospiraceae bacterium | reverse complement strand
TTCCAGTATTACGATGATGAAGATACCATGCAGCACCTGGTAAGGATCACAGATGTTTATACCATGATGGCGCCTTATCTGAAAGCGCTGGTTGCTGAGAATGCGGCAAAAGGTACACCTGTTCAGCGTCCGCTTTTCCTTCATTATGAAGATGATGAGCGTTGCTATACGGAACAGTTTGCTTATCTGCTGGGCCAGGATGTTCTGGTTGCGCCTGTTTATACGGAAGCTCAGACAGAGCGTGAAGTGTATCTTCCTGAGGGTGAATGGATCCATATGTGGACCGGCACTGAACTGGGACGTGGTGAACATACAGTACCTGCACCACTGGGTTACTGCCCGGTTTTCTACAAGAAGAATTCTTCCTATGCACCTCTGTTTGACAGCATTCGCAGCAAATACGGTAAGTAAGAATGACGCAGTATATACTTTTTATGGTGGTGATCCTGGTCACAAATGTGATTCATGGCATTACCGGTTTTGCGGGAACACTTATGGCCATGCCTTTTGGTCTGATGTTGGTGGGATATCCCGTAGCTAAGCCAGTACTGAATGTACTGGGACTTCTTTCCGGTGTCTATGTTTTCATCGGAAATTATAAGAAGGTAAAATGGTCAGAGCTGATCCCGATCGTTATCATCATGGCCCTTGGCATTGGTGTCAGCATCCCGATCAGAGGCATGTTTGCGGATAATCAGAAAGTCCTGTATATCATTCTGGGCGTATTCGTCATCGTCCTGGCACTTCAGGGACTTTGGAAGCTTTACCGCGAAGGAAAGGCAGAAAAGACCGGGGAGAAGGAGAAATTCAATCCTGCACTTTACGGTATTCTGCCGATCGCCGGTATTGTCCACGGTCTGTTTGTCTCAGGCGGTCCGCTGCTGATCAGTTACCTGGCAAAAAAGATTGATGATAAGGTGATCTTCAGGTCGACCATATCCACAATCTGGATCTTTTTAAACACACTGATCCTGTTCGATGATATCGTTTCAGGACTGTGGACCTCTTCGCTGATCAAGGTGCAGCTGGTGTCTGGACCATTCATGCTTGCCGGTATGTATTTGGGCGGTCAGCTGATGAAGAGGATGAGTCAGCGTGTGTTCATGATCATAACGTATGTTTTACTTTTGATCTCGGGCGCATCTCTGATTCTTTAAATGCGTTACCAAAAACGGTAATATATATATTTTTTCTAGGAGGAAAAGAAACATGAAAAAGAGACTTACAGCACTTGCTCTTGCAGCAGCAATGATCGTATCTCTCGTTGCTTGTGGCGGCAGCAAACCTGCAGCACCAGCAGCAAACGGCGGCTCTGAGCCAGCAGCAGAAACTGAGGCACCTTCCAACGGTGGTGAGAACGTTAAGATCATCTGTGGTTACGGTGTAGGCGGTACAGCAGACCTTCTTGCTCGTAAATACGCTCAGGTAGCAAACGAGATCCAGTCTGACTACAACTTTATCGTTGAGAACATGACTGGTGGTGATGGTTTTGCAGCAGCTTCCTTCTTCGCAGATGAAGATGCAGCTACAAAGGACCTTTTAGTATTCGGTTATGGTCTTTGCTACCGTCATGATAATGGTAAGCAGTTCGGTCTTGAAGAAGTTGATTTCGACCGCGCTATGATGGCTCCTGTTGGTACAGTTGATGACCGTACATGGATCGTTTATGCTGCTCCGGATCAGACTCTCGCTGGTATCCTTGAGAAAGCTAACGGCGAAGGCATCAAGATGTCCGGTGGTAACCCACTTTCCGACTGTCATCTTGAAGTTGGTTCCATGATGGCAATCCTTGGCGCTAAGACACCTCAGGTTGTTCCTTACGATGGTGGTGCTAACCAGAAGAAAGCGCTCATGGATGGTGAAGTAGATATCTTCGTTGGTACAACACAGGCTGGTAAGGAAGAGGTTGAAGCTGGTCAGCTGATCCCTATCCTTGCTATCTCCGACAAGGCTTTCGAAGGCTTTGTTACACCTGATGGTCCTGTAACAGTTCCTACAGTATGCGGCGATGCTAAAGCTCCTGAGCTTCCAGCAGACAAAGATTTCTCCAGCTGTATCCTTCCAGCAGGTGGTACACTTGCTACACATGCAGGTGCTCCTGAAGACTTCACAAACGCTATGACAGATATCATGAAGAACGTATGGGCTAGCGAAGCTTTCTATGGCTGGATCGAGTCCGTTATGCTTAACAAATTTGAGCTTTACGGCGAAGATGCTGCAGCATTCATCGACGATGCATGTGCAAAAGCGACAGCAGCTTTCGAGCTTATGAGCAAATAATCTGCCTCTGTTTTCGGAGAGTGAAATCGACAATAATATGATAATCAAAGGGAGGCTGCCTTTGGCAGCCTTCCTGTTTCACAAAAGGGGACGACTATGAAATTCAAGATTAAAACAAATCTGGTCAGTGGCATCGTCATGGGTCTCTTCAGCCTGATCATGTTGGTTGTTATGCCAACACAGGTTCGTGTTCCTGCTTTTGATTCCGGTGCACCAAGTCCACGTATCATTCCGGGTATCTGCCTTGTTCTGATGCTCGTTTTCTCTATTGTTCTGATCATTCAGAGTCTTGTATTTAAAAAGGAAAAAATCGTAGAATTTGACTGGAACAACGAAAAGCCGGCGATCGTTCTGATCCTTGTGCTCTGTGCTTATGTTGCTCTGATCATTTATGCTGGTTATATCATTGCTTCCATTGCGGTCTTTGTCTTTATCCAATGGTATAGTGGTGAAAAGAAACTGCCGATTTACATCTACACCATTGTGGCAGCGGTTGTGATCTTCTTTATTTTCAGAAATGTCTTCAACATCTCGCTTCCGGCTGGTCCATTTTTCTAAGGAGGGTTTAGGATATGTCTGATTTTGCAATGATTTCTGAAGCCCTTGTCCAGGTGTTTACACTGTCCAATATGGGCATGATCTTTATCGGTCTTGTGATCGGTATGATCGTAGGCTGTATTCCTGGCCTTTCCGTTACCCTTGGTATTATCCTGATGCTGCCTCTGACATATACGATTCATGATACAGCAACAGCGATCATTCTTCTGCTGGCTGTTTATGTCGGTGGTATGTACGGTGGTTCTATCTCAGCGATCACACTGAATACACCGGGTACGAACTCCGCGATCGCGACAACGTTCGATGGTTATCCTTTGGCAAAAAAAGGTAAAGTTAAAAAGG
>JAZUHQ010000351.1:0-7985 GCA_045641805.1 Lachnospiraceae bacterium | reverse complement strand
AATATGCCATTTGGAATGAGCGACCAAATACATATGACCGGTATTTTTTCTTAATAGTAAAAAAAGGGGTTTGACAAAAATGAAAGTTAGAAATTTTAAAAAGATTGCCGTTGTAGGCGCAGGCCATGTAGGTGCTCATGTTTGTTATACATTAATGATGCAGGGTCTTGTCAATGACCTTTACATTGTGGATCAGGATGCTCAGAAGGCAGCCAGTGAATGCCAGGATCTTCGCGATGCTGAGATGTACTGCCCATACAGAGTCAATATCCACGTCGCTGACTGGAGCGAGTTAAATGAAGTTGACCTCATCATCAATGCCGTTGGTAAGGTTATCCTTCTTGAGACACTCAACAGATTAACAGAGATGGATTTCACACTTCAGCAGGTGAATGAGATCGTTCCAAAGATCATGGCAAGCGGTTTCGATGGTTACATCGTCAGCATTACAAACCCATGTGATATTATTACACGTCAGGTTGCTAAGCTTTCCGGTCTTCCTGAAGGTCATGTATTCGGTACTGGTACAGGTCTCGATACATCCCGTCTCGTTTCCGCACTCAGCCAGCAGACAGGTATCGCTTCCAAGTCCATCACAGCTTACATGATCGGTGAGCATGGCGATAAGCAGATGGTTCCATGGTCTACAGTTAACTTCGCAGGTATGCCTCTTGATGCTTGGGCTAAGAAGGATGAGCGTTTCGTCTTCGACCGCGATGAGATGAAGAAGACAGCGATCGGCGGCGGCTGGAAGACTTTCGTTGGTAAGAAGTGTACAGAGTACGGTATTGCAGCAACTGCAGCAAGAATCGTAAGAATCATGCAGAACGATGAGAAGTGCATCATTCCTGCAAGTACAGAGCTCAAAGGCCAGTATGGTGAAAAGGATGTCTTCATCGGTGTTCCTTGTGTCATCGGTAAGGAAGGTGTTGAGGAAATCATTGAGCTTCCAATGACAGATGCTGAGCTTGCTGAGTTCAAGGCTTGCTGTGAAGGTGTTCGTCAGAACATGACAAAGCATCCACTTGTTATTAAATAATCAGTTTTTGGTTTGAATAGAACAAGAAGGGGATCTCCGGTGGAGATCCCCTTCTTGTGTTTTCGCTTGTTTTCTCTTATTTCATGACATCGAGATTTAAAGTTTCGATCATATGCAGCGTGTGAATCTTCATGGCACTTCTGGCACCATCAGGGTTTCTGGCTTTGATGAATTCCATGATCAGGGCATGGTCGATGATGGTGTTTTCCTCAAGTTCATCCTGTTCAGGCATAAGCTTAACGACTTCATTGATACTCTGAGTAAGGATAGGGATAAACTGACGCATCATGTCATTGTGGGAGGCTTTGGCGATAGCATCATGGAAATGATGGTTGGCCATGACCCACTCGTCCGTGTTGTCGTTGATCTTGGTGCTGACTTTGGCACCCTGCTCGAGAATGTAGTCGATCTCGGCGTCTGAGGCCCTCATACAGGTCAGAGCTGCGCATTCAGGTTCAATAATGAGTCGCATTTCCAGAAGGTCTTTAAGACGCATTTTGACGTGCTCAAAGTCGTTGAAGGCCGTGCGGTTAAACTTGTCTGCATCCGGCACGACATAGGTACCGCTGCCTCGCTTAACCTGCAGGATACCCTGGGTGGAAAGGGTGCGGATGGCCTCTCGGATCGTGGTTCGGCTGACATTGAATTCCTTGGAAAGGTCGATCTCATTTGGCAGCTTAGAACCCGGAGCAAAGTCTCCTTTGATGATTTTATGGTAGATTCGGTCGCTGATCTGCTGACCGAGATTTTTGTCGTTAGTGATCATGTTGATACTCGCTTTCTCTGTATAAAAAGCATTTTACAGTATCTCAGAAAAGAAATCAATTGTTGGTTTGATATTGACAAATTTGTCTGATTGCGATATAATTTGTCTAACAACTTAGATATTGTTTTTGTCCGGTCGAGGCGGTTTTTTGTACCACCACTTTCTTTCTTTTTATCCGTCAGATCACTCAAAAAGCAGTATCTTTTGTTGTGCTGTTTTCTATACTCTATTATAGGTTGACACCTGTCTGAAAATGATGTACTTTTAGTTTAAAGTTTTTTCAGAGAGGTGCTTTTTTCGTGTTATGGAAGAATTCCATACGGACTCCGGGCATTAGGCTCATGAGGCTCAAAGGTGCTTTTTCAGAAGAATCAGCTGTAAGAAAGCAGTCTGAAAAATCAAAGCAATTTCAAACAACAAAAAGAAGGAAAGTGTGAACACAATGGCAGAATTTAGTTTTAAATATGGCGATGGCCATATGGATTTCTCCTATCCTGACGAGGACATCATCGGTGTGATCGAACCTGGTGATTGCGAAATCCCTGCAGGTACAGAAGACGAAAAGATTATCAATGCAATTAACAATCCTGTTGGTATGCCGAAGCTGGAAGAGGTTGTTAAACCTGGTGAAACAGTATGTATTATCGTTCCTGATATGACAAGACAGTGGGGCCGCCCTGCTCAGATCATCAAGCATCTGGTTGCAAAGCTCGGCGAGATCGGTATTCCTGATAAGGACATGCTCATCATCTCCGCTACAGGTACACATAAATTACAGACTCCTGAGGAGCATGCGCTCATCGTAGGTCAGGAGATCTATGACAGAATCAAAGTGGTAGACCACGTATGTACAGAGAACCTTGTAAAGGTGGGTACATCCTTCCGTGGCAACGAATTATGGGTGAATGCAACAGCGATGCAGTATGACCACAGAATGATCGTTGGTTCCACAGTTTTCCATTTCCTTGCCGGTTTCGGTGCAGGCCGTAAGTACATCCTTCCTGGTATCTCCGGCAGAGACACGATCATGAGCAACCATTCCCAGTACTTCGCTCCTGGCGGTCTTGGCAGTGGTGCCAACCCAACTGTTGCGCCTGGTTTATATGATGACAACCCAGTCAGCAGAGAAATGTATGAAGCTGCTGATCTTGTTGGTGTTACTTTCAATATCACAGGCGTTATCGCTCCTGATAAGACACTTGCTTTCTGTTTTGCCGGTGAACTTCACCAGAGCCACAAGATGGCAACAGAGAAATGCCGTGCCCTTGATGGTGCAACTGTTTCCGAGCCTGCAGATTGCGTTATCGCAAGTGCCATGGGTTATCCAAAGGATATCAACCTTTACCAGACAATGTCCAAGCCAATCACAAACTCCGTTGGTGTCTTAAAGCCAGGCAGCGAATCCGTACAGATCGTTGTTTCCGAGTGCCGTGAAGGTATCGGTAATGCAGATACCGTTAAGCTTCTGACAGAGATGGAGACAGCACGTGAAAGAGAGATCTACACAAGAGATAACTACACAATCGGTCTTAACATCGCATACATGCTGACACAGTACGCTGAGGACCGTCATATGATCATTGTTTCCAGCATCGATCCTAAGATGTTTGAGAAGTCCAAGATCCATGGCGTAAGCACTGTTCAGGAGGCGATCGAGCTTGCTCATAAGCTGACAGGTAAAGAGCATCTTTCCACATATATCATGCCTTATGCAGCCAATACATGTGCATCTGTTGAGAAATAATAGATCAGTGACAGTCAGTCAAAACTGAGAAACAAAAAAGCATCACCGCGGTGATGCTTTTTTGTTTCCGGACCTTACCCATATCAGTCCTTCTTGTTTTTCTTTGTAAATTTTTTGAACTTCTTTCGGGTGCCTTTGCTGATGGCATGCTCCATCATGTGAGCCTCCTCAGAAGCGGTTTCTTCATCCACGTCCAGAATCTCTGTCAGGAACTTAAATAATACTTTATAAGTGTCCAGGATGTTCTTTGCGGTACTGATGCCGATTTCTGTCAGTGTGATCGTACCGTAGTGTTCATGCTCCAGATATCCCAGTTCTTTGAGGGTATTCATGGCTCTGTTCACACTCGGTTTTGAAATGCCAAGACGTCTTGCAACATCTGTTACGCGCACATCATCGCTGGTCTGGTGGAGAAGATAGATCTCCTTCAGATAGTCCTCCAGGGAGGATGATAAACGTGGTGAATCCTCTTTCATGCTGTCCTACTCCTCTGCGGGAATGTTACTTGTTGATGTCTTCGAAACACGCTTTCAGGGTTGTAAGACCCTTCATAAAGACATCCTGCTCCTCATCAGTAAGACCTTTACCAATGGCAGCCATGATCTCATTATGGAATTCCTGGTGTCTCTTGTAGGCGGCAACGCCTTTGTCGGATAAAGTGATGAGAACAACTCGTCTGTCTTCTTCACTGCGGACACGTGTTACATACTCTTTACGTACAAGGCCGTTAATGGCGATTGTAAGAGTACCCACTGTAACACCGACCTTCTTAGCGATGGAAGACATGTTGATGGTGGTATCAGGACCGATCGCATCAATGATGTGCATATCGTTCACTGAAATGTTGCTGAATTCTCCCTGAATCAGGTATTCTTCCTCCACGTCTAATGTAGTGAAGAAGAAATGGACAAGGAGATCATTCATCTGATTAAGTTTATTCATATTACCTCTTTCCAATTCCCATGCTATAAGTATATCTTAATCTTTTTGTTCGTGCAAGTGAAGAATGGGTGTGATATACTGTGTATACCAAAATATTCAGAGACTGAAAACAACAAATGTTAGACAAAAAATAATATTTTGATACACAAAAGAACAATATAGATTAAAGACGAATAATGAATCAATGAAAGGAGATCGACCACTATGTCATTCGAAGATTACAAAGACGCTCTCAAACAGGGTCAGAAAGCATATCGTAAGGCAGTTACCGAAGGAAGATATCCTTATCTTTCAGTTCTGGATGATATTATCTCCTATACCAATATCGAATCTGAAATGAATCTGGGTGTGGTGGAGATTCCCATCAAAATGATCGTTGGTACCAAAACGGCAGGCAGAACCAATTCTTTTGCCGGCAATTTTATGCCGCTCCTCTCCGAGGAATCCGAGTTTGCAGCGAAATGGATCAATCTGGACCGAGCCCTTCAGGAGGAAGGTCTGAGGGATCCGATCAAATGCTACGAATATCTGAATTACTATTATGTCATGGAAGGCAATAAGCGTGTCAGTGTCATGAAGTATCTTGGCGCGGCTTCTATTCCGGGCATCGTGATCAGGGTACTGCCAAAGCGTACCAATACCTATGAGAATAAACTCTACTATGAGTACTTTGATTTTTATCAGAGCACAAAGATCAACTATCTGACCTTTACAAAACTGGGTTCCTATAAACAGCTTCAGAAGCTTATAGGCAAACAGCCCGGGGATGAATGGACAGACGATGATAAGATGTATTTCAAGTCGGTCTATACACGCTTTGAGAAGGCTTATGAGGGTAAGGCCGGCAATCATAAACCGATGGCGACATCGGATGCCCTGCTGGTTTATCTGACGATCTATCCATATGATCAGATCAGAGATGATCTGATTCCGCAGTTCAAGGTCAATCTGGATAAGAGCTGGGAGGAATTCCTGGTACACAAGGATGATCAGATGATCGAGCTTTCCATGGTGCCTCAGCTTAAGAAGACAGATGTGCTGAGTAAGATCCTCAATGTCACTGAGACTGTGGCAGAAGCCCCGATCAAGATGCTGACAGGCAGTGAGAATACAAAGAAGGCCACGACCGTCACAGAGACAACAAAGAAGCTTATGGATGCACCAAAGCTTCCTAAAAAGAAAACCGGGCTTCACATTGCCTTTATTCACGATAAAACAAGTAAAACGTCCGGATGGACCTATGGTCATGAACTGGGACGACTGCATCTTGAGCAGAAGTTTGCAGGTAAGCTGACGACCAGCTCTTATGACAACGTCGATCCAATGAACCTGAAGATGGCCTATGAGACGATCGAAAAGGCTATCAAAGACGGCAACAACGTGATCTTTACAACCACGCCGAAGCTGCTGAATGCCAGCCTGAAGGTAGCGGTCAATTATCCGAATGTGAAGATCCTGAACTGTTCGCTCAACTCTTCTCATCCATCGATCCGCACATACTATGGTCGTATGTATGAAGCTAAATTCCTGGTAGGTGCCATTGCAGGTGCTTTGTCGGGTACGGATACCATCGGTTATATTGCGGATTATCCGATCTATGGCGAGACAGCCAATATCAATGCCTTTGCACTGGGTGTCAAGATGGTCAACCCACGCGCCAGGATCGTGCTGGAATGGTCCACCGTCAAGGACAGGGATATTCATGAGAACCTGAAAAAGAACGGCGCATGCTTCATTTCCGACAGGGATATCATTGTGCCGGATCACGCGTCCAGACAGTTTGGTCTCTACTATGAGGATACTGCTCATCATGAAAACGCTGAGCCTGAAAACATGGCCATGCCTGTATGGCACTGGGGTCGTTTTTATGAGCTTCTGGTCCGCAGTATCACCAGTGGTTCCTGGAAGGATTACGAGCCTTCCGGCAAGGTAAAGGCACTGAATTTCTGGTGGGGAATGTCTGCAGGCGTGATCGATGTGATCCTGAGCAAAAACATGCCGGAAGGCACACGAAGGCTGATCAACCTCTTAAAGACCGAGATCGCTACAGGCGATTTCCATCCATTCTCAGGCATGATCAAGGATCAGGACGGCCATGTGCGTCATGACAGCGAAAGACCAATGTCACCGGAAGAGATCATCAAGATGGACTGGCTCATCGAAGGTATTGAAGGCTATATCCCTTCACCGGAGGAGCTGACAGATGAAGCCAGACAGATCGTAGATGTACAGGGTGTAAAGAAATGAATATATTAGTCGTGGGTGATGAGATTTATAAAGGACTCTATGATTATTTTGAGCCCTCCAAACTGGAAGGGGTGGATCTGATCCTGTCGATTGGGGATCTGCCGCCGCAGTATCTTTCCTTCCTGGCAACCTTTACAAAGGCACCGGTCCTCTATGTCCATGGTAATCATGACCAGGACTACGATCAGACACCGCCGGATGGCTGTATCTGCATCGACAATAAGATCTATGAGCATGAGGGGGTCCGTATTCTTGGACTTCCAGGATGTATGAAATACAACAAAAACAGCAAGTATCAGTTCACAGACTATCAGATGGATATGAAGGTCATGGGCATGCTGCCATCGATTCATCTCCATCATGGATTTGATATCCTGCTGACACACTCTCCTGCCCTTGGACTTGGAGATGACACAGACCTGCCGCATCACGGTTTTAAGGCCTTCCGCCACCTTCTGGATACCTGGCATCCAAAGTACATGGTTTACGGACATGTTCACCTGAATTACGGCAGTGGCAGCAGAGTGATGCAGTATAAAGATTCGACATTGATCAACGGTTTTCAGAAATACTGTTTTGAGTATGAAAGCGGAAAACAGATCTATATGTGAACATAACTTTTTACTGCCGCTACGCTTGTATTGTCCTATTGATTATCGTATAATAGAAGCCTAATATGCATTATTGTGCCCTGATATCAGGGACTTATGCGATAGATTGAACAAGACAGAGGAGGTCATGTTATGGCAAAGAAACCATATTATATTACAACAGCCATTGCATACACATCAGGTAAACCACATATCGGTAATACTTATGAGATCGTTCTTGCAGACAGTATTGCAAGATTCAAGAGAATGCAGGGCTATGATGTCCGCTTCCAGACAGGTACAGATGAGCACGGTCAGAAGATCGAGATCAAGGCTCAGGAAGCCGGTATCACACCAAAGGAATTCGTTGACAATGTATCCGGTCAGATCAAGACAATCTGGGATCTGATGAATACATCCTATGATAAATTTATCCGTACAACAGATGATTACCATGAGAAGCAGGTTCAGAAGATCTTCAAAAAGCTGCATGATCAGGGTGATATCTACAAGGGTTACTACGAAGGTAAGTACTGCACACCATGTGAGTCCTTCTTCACAGATTCCCAGCTTGTAGATGGCAAGTGTCCGGACTGCGGTCGTGAAGTGATCGATGCAAAGGAAGAGGCTTATTTCTTCAAGCTTTCCAAGTATGCA
>JAZUHQ010000350.1:0-4146 GCA_045641805.1 Lachnospiraceae bacterium | reverse complement strand
GGTGCGATAACACAAGCCATACGCTCCTGGGACTCGGAAATAGCAAGTTCTGTACCGTCAAGACCGGCATACTTCTTTGGTACTTTGTCGAGCTGGATCTGAAGACCAGCAGCAAGCTCACCGATGGCTACGGATACACCGCCGGCACCAAAGTCGTTACACTTCTTGATCAGGCTGGAAACTTCCTGACGTCTGAAGAGACGCTGAAGTTTTCTCTCTGTAGGTGCATTACCCTTCTGAACCTCAGCACCACATGTATCGATGGACTGAGAGTTGTGTGCCTTGGAAGAACCTGTTGCACCACCACAGCCATCACGGCCTGTACGGCCACCCAGTAATACGATGATATCACCAGGATCGGATGTCTCACGGATAACGTTCTTTCTTGGAGCAGCTGCCATAACAGCACCAATCTCCATACGTTTTGCAACATAGCCAGGATGATAGATCTCCTTAACAAGACCTGTTGCAAGACCGATCTGGTTACCATAAGAGGAGTAACCGGAAGCAGCACCTGTCACAAGCTTTCTCTGAGGAAGCTTACCAGCCAGTGTCTCGCTTCTAGGAACTGTAGGGTCTGCAGCACCTGTTACACGCATTGCCTGATAAACATAAGTACGGCCTGACAGTGGGTCACGGATGGCACCACCAAGACATGTTGCTGCGCCACCGAATGGCTCGATCTCAGTTGGATGGTTATGTGTCTCATTCTTGAAGTTGATGAGCCACTCTTCTTCTTCGCCATCGATCTCAACAGGAACGATAATGGAGCATGCATTGATTTCTTCTGTCTCTTCCTGATCCTGAAGGTAGCCATCTTTTTTCAGCTTCTTCATGGCCATCAGAGCGATATCCATCAGACAAACGAATTTATCGGAACGGTTAGCATAGAGTTCTTTAAAGTTGTCCTCATACATACGGTATGTGGATTCGATGGCATCCTTATAGTCACCATCTTCGAAAACGACATTCTTGAGCTCTGTCAGGAATGTTGTATGACGGCAGTGATCGGACCAGTAAGTATCCAGTACACGGATCTCTGTCATGGAAGGATCTCTCTTCTCTTCAGTAGAGAAATGATTCTGAACAAACTGGAAATCCTTGAATGTCATTGCAAGACCGAGAGAATCATAGAGTTCTTTCAGCTCTGCTTCAGGCATCGCATTGAAACCATCAAAGATGATAACATCTGCAGGATCTTCGAAGTTCTGAACCAGTGTCTCAGGCTTCTCAGCATTGTTCTCTCTGGAATCAACAGGGTTGATACAGAAGGACTTAATTCTCTCAAGCTCCTCAACCGTTGGGTTACCGGAGATAATATAAGTCACTGCGGAACGGATGACAGGCTCTTCATTCTCATTTAAAAGCTTGACACACTGCTCAGCAGAGTCTGCTCTCTGATCGAACTGACCAGGAAGTGCTTCAACGGAGAAGCAAACATCGCCATCACCGATTGGAAGCTGCTCTTCATATAAATAGTCTACAGGAGGCTCAGAAAAGATCGTGATCTTTGCCTCTTCGTAAGTTTTATCGGAAATGTTTTCGATATCATAGCGGATCAGCTCACGTACAGCTGTGACTGATGGAATGCCAAGATAGTCTTTGACATTTTCAAAAAGTTCTTTTGCTTTTACCGCATAAGCCGGTTTTTTCTCAACATAAATACGTCTTACGTTACTCATAATGACCTCCTAAAGATAACTAGACATACTCTTCGTTCTACAATTACATCATAGCACAAGTCTTATATATAATTAAAATTAATATATTTAATCATCTAAATAAGTTATGCTTATATATTTTCCCTATTTTGCGTACATTTGCGCGAGCTTCTCGAAAACAGGCAGGGCTTTTTCGACTTTCTCTGTCGGCACACAGTAGGCAATACGGAAGTGTCCGGGACAACCAAAGACGGAACCCGGTACAAGCATCAGATTCAGTTCCTCTCTGGCACGTTTACAGAAAGCCACATCATCCGGCTCCAGACTTCGTGGGAACATATAGAAAGTACCGCCCGGCTTCACACACGTATAACCGAAAGATGTCAGTGCATCATAGAGCAGCTTTGCGTTCGTCTCATAGACGGAAAGATCCGCTGTCTCACATGCCACTTCCGCCACTGTGCGCTGCATGAGTACGGCTGCCTGATTATGACCCAGTGTTCTTGAGATCTGAGGACAGATCTCAATGATCTTGTCACCATAAGCACACTCAGGACCTACCGCCAGATAACCGATACGCTCACCCGGAATGGAGAGCGATTTACTGAAGGAGTAACACATGAGTGTATCTCTGTAATGACCGGCAATGAAAGGACTGTCCACACCTTCAAAAACAATATCTCTGTATGGCTCATCGGAGATCAGATAGATCGGATGACCCATCTCATCGGCCTTTCTGTACATGATCTCTGCCATGCGATCGATCGTCTCGGTTGAAAATACGATACCGGATGGATTACATGGAGAATTGACCAGAACAGCGGCTGTCTTCGGTCCGATCATGGCTTCGAAGGCCTCAAAATCGACCTGGAAAGTATCGATATCCGCAGGAACCACCTTTAAGGTCAGACCTGCGCCGGCAGTGTATGGGACATACTCCGGAAAATGAGGGGCGAAAGTGATCACTTCATCGCCCGGTTCACAGACTGCACGGAAGGCATGGGCAAGTGCGCCTGCCGCACTGATACTCATAAATATATTCTCTTTGCGATAGTGGGCGCCATAGCGCTGATTGAGGCTCTCTGCCATGGCCTCTCTTGCCTGTGGAAGGCCCAGTCCCGGACCATAGCCGTGAAGTTCAATGGCATCTTCTTCCTTGACCAGCCTGATGATCGTCTCATTGACGGATGCCGGCGCAGGAACTGAAGGATCACCCAGAGAAAAGTTATAGATATTCTCTTCGCCGATCTCTTTTGCTTTCTGTGTCGCATAGCCAAAGATCTCGAAGATCACATCTTTTTTCTGAAGCATGGCTTCAAATGTTTGATTGATCATAGTTTTTTCCTTCTTGTTCTAGTATAAAGTGATGGTCTGCCAAACACCACAAACCCTTAGTATCATCATAGCATATCTGCTGTTGACGAACAACATTGGCTTTATTATAATAAAGCAGTAAAATCAAAAATCGACAAGGAGTGTTCACCATGGAAAACTATACAATTTTACCTGCTCCATTTTCCGTAGGTCCCGAGGTCTACAATAAAATCCCTGAATACTGCCGCCCTTATGGCACAAAGGCAGTTGTGATCGGCGGCAAGAAATCAACCGCAGCTGCCAAAGAAAAACTGATCAAAGCAGTGGAAGGTTCAGACATTGAGATCATCGATTTTGTCTGGTACGGCACTGAATGTACATACAATACAGCACGCAGACTGGAAGAACTCCCATCCGTTAAGGAAGCGGACATGATCTTTGCTGTCGGCGGTGGTAAATGTGTGGATACTTGTAAACTGGTCTGCATTGACCTGAACAAGCCATACTTTACTTTCCCTACCATCGCCTCCAACTGTGCAGCCAGCTCAGCCCTCTCCATCGTCTACAATGAGGATGGTTCCTTTAACGGCTTTGTCCATTTCCTTCATTCCGCTAAACACGTCTTCATTGACACAGCCATCTGCGCTGCTGCCCCAAAAGAATACCTGTGGGCAGGTATCGGTGATACCTACGCCAAGTACTATGAAGTCAGCGTTTCTGCCAAAGGTGAAGAGCTGGAATACTTTAAGGCTTTAGGCGTCAACATGAGCCGCATGTGTATGGAAACACTGGTTCAGCATGGCACCAAGGCATTGGAAGCCAACATCGAAGGCCATTCCTCTTACGATTTTGAGCAGGCAGTTTTAGCCATTGTCATCACAACCGGATGGGTCTCCATGCTCGTCTCCAGAGACCACACCATGGACTACAACGGTGGTCTGGCGCATGCTTTCTTCTATGGTCTTTGTAATCTTCCGGGATTCGATGAAAATCACCTGCACGGTGTCGTTGTCGGTTTTGGTGTCCTCATGCTCCTGACAGTCGATGGTCAGAATGAGGAAGTTGAAAAGCTCAAAGCCTTTAATCAAACCATCGGTCTTCCAACTTCTCTCCGCGATATTGAAGTGACCATCGAAGATGTCGCAAAGTGTGCCGAGGCCATGACCAAAGA
>JAZUHQ010000349.1:0-2917 GCA_045641805.1 Lachnospiraceae bacterium | reverse complement strand
GTTGTCTTCCTAAGACCGCTTGGCCTCCGACTTCATCCAGCAGCAGGATGGGGGCGTCCTTCAGCAGCGCTCTGGCAATGGCGCAGCGCTGCTTCTGTCCGCCGGACAATGTCACGCCTCGCTCGCCCACATAGGTCTGATAGCCATCCTTAAACTTTTCGATGGCTGTATCGAGACTTGCGATATGGGCTGCTCTTCTGACATCGGCATCATCCGCCCCATCACAGGCAATACGGATGTTGTTTTCAAGGCTCCTGGAAAACAGATAAGGTTCCTGAAGAACCATACCGATATGTTTTCGAAGATCCTGTTTTTTGATCTTTCGGATATCGACACCACCGACACTGATGGTTCCGCAGCCCTCCGGCAGTTCATAAAAACCATCAAGCAGATGCATGAGGGTCGATTTACCGGAACCGGTACCACCCAGGATACCGATCGTACTGCCCTTTTTCGCTGTCATGCAGACATCCTTAAGGACAGGACCTTCAAGGCCATAAGCAAAGGTCACATGGTCAAAGACAAGGTCACCGCTGCCAGGATAATCCACAGCACCTACTGCATCTTTTTCTATTTCGGAATTCATAATGTAAAGGATACGGTCGGTGGAAACCGTTGCCTTACTCATCTCGGAAAGGAGTCGGCCCAGCTGTCTGACCGGCAGAGTCAGAAGCATGTTGTAGGTGACAAAAGCCACATAGGATCCTGCAGATAACTGGCCTTTTACAGTCAGCCATGAACCGAGAGAGATCATTGTCAGTACCTGGATACCACAGAGGACATCCATGCTGACCCAGAATCCACCCAGAATACGCATCATGTTGACCCAAAGCTGGGTGTAGGAGTGATTCTTTGTCTCAAAACGATCGCGCTCATAGCTTTCACGGCCAAAAGCACGAACGACACGGACACCGGTCAGGTTTTCCTGAACAATGGCGGAAAGTCTTCCTTCCTCCTCATCACATTTACCAAAAGCCTCGCCCACTCTGTTGTGGAAAACAAGGGATCGAAGGACGATGATCGGAACAAAAATACCGGTCGCCAGCGCCAGTCCCATATGGATTCTGAACATGAAGAACAAGGCCACGACGATCATAATGATCATGCGGACCAGATTGACCATCTGCTCAGAAATGAATTTCTTGATCAGATCAATGTCTGATGTACATCTCTGAATAATATCACCGGTCTTGTTGGCATCCTGCCATGTGTTTGGCAGATGAACGATATGGGCATAGAGGACATCTCTCATACGACGGATCAGGGATTCTGCGCCCATGTTGGTGAAGAGCTTATAGCAGAAACGGGCTGCCGCACCGATCACAGCGGCCCCGATGACAACCAGGGAGATCAGCCACAGGTGATCCAGAAGATAGGTTCTGCCGCCAACCATGTCTACCCATCTTTGCACAAAATCCGGAATCGCTTCCATATCACCAATGACAAAGTCGACCGTATAACCGATGATCTTCGGATTGATCAGTTCAAAAAGAACAAGCACACATACGGAAATGCAGGCGAATACAAAATAGCGGATACTACCCTTCAGGAAATGGCGGATCAGATCCACTCTTCCCGAGAAGGTGTGTTTCTCATTCATAGTTTTGCCTCTTTTTTCTTATGTTTTTGAAATGAAAAGGACATGGCGAGCATCACCATGTCCTTTTAAAAATATCTTTATCGAATTAAGCAAGGTTAGCCTTAGCTGTGTTGCAAAGAGCTGTGAAAGCTGCTGGATCGCTGATAGCGATTTCGGAAAGCATCTTTCTGTTAACTTCTACACCAGCAACCTTGAGGCCGTGCATTAACTTGCTGTAAGATAAATCGTTCATTCTAGCTGCAGCATTGATACGAGCGATCCAGAGCTGTCTGAACTGTCTCTTTCTCTGCTTTCTGCCAGCGTAAGAGCTTGTGAGTGCTCTCATAACGGACTGTTTTGCTACTCTATACTGTTTAGATCTGGCACCTCTGTAACCTTTAGCCAGTTTTAAAACTCTATTGTGTTTCTTCTTAGCGTTTAAGCCGCCTTTGATTCTTGCCATTTTATTGTTCCTCCGTTTCTATATCTTACAGGTAAGGTAAAATCTTCTTCATTACCTTTGTGTTTGTAGCGTCTGTCATAGTAGCCTTTCTAAGATTTCTCTTTCTCTTAGCAGACTTCTTTGTAAGAATGTGGCTCTTGTAAGCTTTCATTCTCTTTAATTCACCAGTACCTGTCTTTTTGAAACGCTTTGCAGCTGCTCTTTTTGTTTTAACCTTTGGCATTTTTAATTTCCTCCTTAATGAAAATGAGATTAGTTACGTTTCTCAGCTAAGAACATAACCATACTTCTACCTTCTAACTTAGCTGGTTTATCAATTACTGCTACATCAGATAACTGCTGAGCAAAATCCTCAAGAATTGTCTTACCTACGGCTGTATGTGCAAGCTCACGGCCTCTGAATCTAACGGAAACCTTAACCTTGTTGCCACCGCTGACAAATTTTCTTGCCTGATTCACTTTTGTGTTCAGGTCGTTTGTATCGATGTTTGGTGATAAACGCACTTCCTTAACTTCAACAGTCTTCTGTTTCTTTCTTGCTTCCTTTTCGCGGCGAACCATTTCATATTTGTATTTACCGTAGTCGATAATCTTACAAACAGGTGGTTTTGCCTGTGGAGCGATCTTTACAAGATCCAGATTTGCTTCTTTAGCAAGTTTCATTGCATCCTTTGCGGACATGATACCAATCTGTTCGCCATCTTCACCAATCACGCGGACTTCCTTGTCCCTGATCTGCTCATTGATCATTATTTCGCTAATAATTGACACCCCCAAATTCTGTGACTCTTTAACATATTGTTTTTCTTAGAAAAACAAAAATGGTGAGCAGCATACTACTCACCATTTAAAGACATTATAATTCTACGAACCTA
>JAZUHQ010000348.1:0-2755 GCA_045641805.1 Lachnospiraceae bacterium | reverse complement strand
CATTATCATCCCGCTGTTATGACGGGTAATCAAGCAGATGTAAGATGGCTTGTGCCACATACATCTGGCCAATAACAAAAGTAACAACTGAAGACATCCTGGAAGGGCTTCGGCCATTTCAAGGTTCGAGCCATTCACGATTAAGCTATGTTGGCACAGTAATCTGTGATCCACGCTTCTAGACGGTGAGGCTCTCGGCGGACCATTGACCTGTAGGTAACCAATCCACGTATATCAGAGTGGCCAAAGCCGGGAACTGATAATCCGGAGCCTTTACAGGATGGCTTCAGAAAATTTAATAAAAGTTTGTGGTGACCTAATTTATTTCTTGACAACGGTCATTACATATCAGTTTACAAATGGAAGGATATAGGTTACCCAAAGCCAGCTGATTGGCATGACGAGTATCATGGCTGGAATCATATCCGCGGTTGGGAACATCTTCACTTTGATCATTCTGAAGCCGGTTACGAAGATGATGAGACCGCCGCAGGCTTTGAAGTCATTGATCATGGAAGGTGTTGTCAGCGGGAAGATGACACTTGCCAGAAGATAGAGCAACATAAAAACTGTGAATTGCGGAATGGCGATTGCCGAGGTCACGATGCCCAGTGTACAGGCAAAAATGAGTGCTGTTGGAAGATCAAGGATCGACTTTGCCAGAAGAATGCTGTGATCTCCTGTCATACCTGAGACAATGGAGCCGTAGATGCCTGTGCCGCTGGCGCAGAAAAGAACAATGACCGTTACCAGAGTCTCGTTAAATTCCTTATCTGAAACAGCACCGCCGGGGGATTTTACAAACTTGCTCATCGCCTTCTGCATCAGACCGCCGCAAGCATTGATTCGGTCGCCCAGGTGTATTGCCAGACCGATCGAAGTGCCAAGAATGATGGACAGGATCACTGCAGGCATATTTTCCATCAGAGAGATGGAGCTGATGCCCATGCACATCGCACAACCACCGAATACCATGGTCAGTCCTTCTTTGAAATGAGCTGAAAGCTTATGTCCGGCAATCGTGCCGATCATGCCACCTATGATGATGGCTAGCGAATTGACAATAATACCTATTGGCATGATTTATACCTTCTTTCCAAAATATCTGATCTCTTAGAAGAGTTTATCACAAAAATCATTTACAGTAAGTGTTTTTTGTAATATTGCGGACAAAACAATACATGGCACCTTGCCTGGAAGGCACAGCAGACGGAGACATCAGGAACCATCATGACATTCAGGCCGAAAAGGTGTAAAATGATAGATACAAATCCTGTTGAAGCAGGTGAAGGCAATGTGGCCGCCCACAGCATTCTTGATTACCTTGCCACATTGGAAAATTAATAAGGAAAATGAGGCAGACAGGTGTACGAAAATCTGATTTGCGATATACTATGGAAAGAATAAAAGTCTACAAAGGATAATAGATACAGATGGATGTAATTGAACAGTTAAAAAACAGACAAGAGACGCTTTGGATCAATCCGGACCGTGCCAGTGTGCCGGCGGGTTTCCGAATCGGAGACATTGGATTTGTGCATGTGAAAGCAGCACAGAACCGTTTTATGCGCTTTATGCCTTATCTTGCCAGTGCTTTTCCTGAAACAACCGAAAAGCGAGGCGTGATTGAATCTCAGCTGATCGAGATTCCTGAAATGAAAGAATGGCTGAACAACAGGGGTGCGGATATTAAAGGTGCCGTCTACCTCAAGGATGATGCCCATCTGCCGATCGCCGGTTCCGTCAAAGCCCGTGGTGGTATCCATGAGGTGTTAAAGATTGCGGAAACCGTGATGCAGAGAGCCAATCTTTTATTTCCAACCGATGATTACAGAAAAATTGATTCTGATGAATTCAGAGACTTCTTCAGCCAGTATACGATTCAGGTCGGTTCCACCGGCAACCTGGGTCTGAGTATCGGCAGAACAGCGGCTCGTTTTGGCTTCAGAGTGATCGTTCATATGTCCTGTGATGCCAAGCAGTGGAAGAAGGATCTTTTGAGAAGTGAAGGTGTCATTGTCAAAGAGTACGAGGGTGATTACAGCCAGGCTGTAGCCAACGGCCGTAAGGAGTCCGATCTCGATGAGAACAGTTTCTTTATCGATGATGAGAATTCCCAGGACCTCTTCTTTGGTTATGCCACAGCGGCCCTTCGTACAAAGGTGCAGCTGGCTAAAATTGGCAGACCTGTGGATGAGAAACACCCATTGTTTGTTTACCTGCCTTGTGGCGTAGGTGGTGCTCCGGGTGGTATTACCTTTGGTTTCAGAGAACTGTTTGGGGATGCAGTGCATTGTTTCTTTGCAGAACCTGTGGAAGCCCCTTGTTTCACTCTGGGTATGGCTTCAGGCAAAGGCAATGAGATCTGTGTTCAGGATATTGGTCTGAGCGGTAAGACACTGGCAGACGGACTTGCCGTCGGCAGAGCCTCCGGCTTTGTCTGTGACATGATGGGCCCGCTGGTATCCGGTGCCTATACCGTCGCTGATGAGAGACTGCCAGAGTACCAGAAGAAGACACTGGAACTGACAGGTATCCGTATTGAACCTTCCGCATGTGCCGGTTTCTTTGGCCTTGAAAGTGTGGAAAAACCGGGAACAACATGGGAGGCTTATCTGAAATCCCACAATCTGACAGAATATATGGAAAATGCGACACATATCGTGTGGGCAACAGGCGGCGGCCTGATGCCTGTAGAAGATTAGGAGGAATGTTATTATGTCATCACAGAATATTAAAAAATTAGCGCTGACTG
>JAZUHQ010000347.1:0-2976 GCA_045641805.1 Lachnospiraceae bacterium | reverse complement strand
ATGATCATTCCGCAGATCGCAGAAAACCTGACACGCAGTGGCAGTCTGATCATTCCGGAAATCTGCCCTGTCTGTGGCGGTTCAACCCAGGTCCGCAGTGAGAATGGCGTCGCTTCTCTCTACTGTATCAATCCTGACTGTCAGGCTAAGCACATCAAACGTTTCAGCCACTTTGTGGGACGAGATGCCATGAATGTGGAAGGCTTATCGGAAGCCAGCATTGAAAAGTTCGTACAGAAAGGTTTTATCCATAGCTTTGCAGATATTTACCATCTGGATGCGCACCACGATGAGATCGTAGAGATGGAAGGCTTTGGTGAGAAGTCTTATCAGAAGATGATGACGGCGATCAATAAGAGCCGAGAAGTCAGTCTTGCCAATATGATCTTCGGACTTGGTATCTTAGGCGTCGGTTTAGCCAATGCCAAACTCCTTTGTAAACATTATCGTCAGGATGAAGAAATGCTGATCCATGCTTCCATGGATGCCTTGACAGCAATCGATGGTATTGGCCCTGTGCTGGCAGAGAGCTTTGCTTCCTATTTTGCAGATGACAAAAACATGACCGAATTCAGAAATCTTTTAGCAGAACTGACACTGATCAAAGAGGCAGAGAATACTGCTGCACAGATCTTTGAGGGAAAGACGTTTGTTATTACCGGTTCAGTCCATATTTATAAGAACAGAAACGAAGTCAAGGCAGTGATCGAGAGCCTAGGCGGTAAGGTCGCAGGCAGTGTTTCCGCGAAAACACACTATCTGATCAATAACGATGTGGAGAGCACATCTTCAAAGAATAAAAAGGCAAGAGAACTGGGTATCCCAATCCTTTCTGAAGAGGATTTTGTGGCCATGCTCGGTGAGAATACATAGTGAGGAATTGTTGAGAATGGAAAAAACAAAAGTCGTGATCGGTATGTCCGGAGGTGTGGATTCTTCCGTGGCAGCCTATCTGCTTAAGAAACAGGGATATGATGTGATCGGTGTAACAATGATCATGTGGGAAGGTGACCAGGTTTCCAATCCATTCGTGGCTGTGGAAGATGCTAAGCGAGTAGCGGATCATCTTGGCATTTCACATTATGTGCTGGATTTTAAAGATACTTTCAGAGCGTGTGTCATGGATGATTTTGTCTCAGAGTATTTAAAAGGCAGAACACCCAATCCATGCAATCGCTGCAACCGTTTTGTCAAGTTTCAGGCCCTTTTGGAAAAAGCCGGAGAGTTTGGCGCAGCCTATATAGCGACCGGCCATTATGCGCAGATCCTGCATCTTGAAAACGGAAGATATGCACTGACAACCTGTGCGACAGGCCATAAGGATCAGAGCTACGCACTTTACAACCTGACCCAGGACCAGCTTGCGCATATCTTAATGCCGCTTGGCGCCTATGAGAAGTCGGAGATCCGTGCCATAGCTGAGGAGATCGGCCTGGAAGTTGCCAAGAAACCGGACAGCCAGGATATCTGCTTTATCCCGGATGGCGACTATCAGAAGTTTCTTGAAAACTATACGGGTCAAAAGATCCCTGCCGGTGATTATGTCAATGCTGAGGGAAAAGTGCTGGGCCGTCATAAAGGTGTGACTGCCTACACCATCGGACAGCGTAAGGGCCTCAATCTGGCCATGGGACATCCGGTCTTTGTCACAGCCATCGATGTGCCAAACAACAGAGTGGTCATCGGTGAGAATGAAGATCTCTTTCATCGATCCCTCTATGCCACACATCTGAATATGATGGGCATAGAAAAGATCGATGCGCCGATGCGGTTTAAGGCAAAAATCCGTTATGCACATGTGGCAGCAGATTGTACAGTCATGCAAGTCAATGAGGACAGATTATATGTTCAATTTGATCAGCCGCAGCGTGCCTTTACGCCAGGTCAGGCTCTTGTTGTATATAATCAGAATTATATCGTCTGTGGAGGCCTGATCGAGGGTATTGCGCCTGATGAACTTTAAAAATTGTACAAAATGAAATAATTTTGCTAAAAAAAAGTGCCTAATACGAAGACTTTATGTCCATAAGGGAGAATGTGTTACTAAATTAACGATTTTGCTTGAAAATAAAAAACAAATAAGATAAAATGAAACAGGTTTAGGACGATCATCTAATCGTCCTGAAAAATACAATTATTTTAACGTTTATTCATTTAAACAGGAGGAATTATACTATGGCAGTAAAAGTTGCAATTAATGGTTTTGGCCGTATTGGTCGTCTTGCTTTTAGACAGATGTTTGGCGCAGAAGGTTACGATGTTGTTGCTATCAACGACTTAACAAAGCCTTCCATGTTAGCTGACCTTCTTAAGTATGATACAGCTCAGGGTGGTTACTGTGGTAGAATCGGTGAGAATCTTCATACAGTATCTGCTGATGATGAAGCAAATACAATTACAGTTGATGGTAAGACACTTACAATCTACAAAGAAGCTGATGCTAAGAACCTTCCATGGGGTGAGATCGGCGTTGATGTAGTTCTTGAGTGTACAGGTTTCTACACAAGCAAAGCAAAAGCTGAGGCTCATATCGTAGCTGGCGCTAAGAAGGTTGTTATTTCCGCTCCAGCTGGTAACGATCTTCCAACAATCGTATTCTCCGTAAACGAGAAGACACTCACAACAGAAGATACAGTTATCTCTGCTGCTTCCTGTACAACAAACTGTCTTGCACCTATGGCTAAGGCTCTTAACGATTACGCTCCAATCCAGTCCGGTATCATGAGCACAATCCACGCTTACACAGGTGACCAGATGATCCTTGATGGTCCTCACAGAAAGGGTGACCACAGAAGAGCAAGAGCAGGTGCTGCTAACATCGTTCCTAACTCCACAGGCGCAGCAAAGGCAATCGGCCTTGTAATCCCTGAGTTAAACGGCAAGCTCATCGGTTCCGCACAGCGTGTTCCCGTTCCGACAGGTTCCACAACAATCCTCGTTGCTGTTGTTAAGGGCGCTGACATCACCAAGGAAGGC
>JAZUHQ010000346.1:0-2859 GCA_045641805.1 Lachnospiraceae bacterium | reverse complement strand
CAGCCTGCTAAGGAAGCAATTGCCATTGTAGCTACTGTTGCCATAGCTAATGCTTTTCTTAATTTCATTCCGTTTTCCTCCGTATGTCTTTTTGTGACTTAAACGCGTTTAAGTGTTCATGCGTCTACGCGTTTAAGCACTAAAGCGTTAATCGTCTTTTATTGTAGCACATATCATCGAGATTTCAAGAGCTTGTATTAATTTTTTCAATCTATAGCATCAATATTTTCAATGCTGATTTTATACATGATTTATTCTGTAAAAAGCCCCCATTTTATGTATTATATACACGAAACATCGCCTTTCTTATACATTGTGGTATAGACATCCCCATGGTAAAGTGTTAAACTTTTTCTATATGCAATCATGAATAATCATAGAAATGAGGGAATACATTATGATGAAATCAAGAAAAATCGCGATCATCGGTCTTGGTGCCGTTGGTAAAAACTGTGCGTATGCACTCATCTTAAAAGGTCTTGTAGACGAGCTCGTACTGGTTGATAAGAACGAACAGAAAGTTCAGGCAGAAGCTCAGGATTTAAGAGATGCTATGTCCTACTGCCCATACTCCGTTCCAATCACTGTTGCTTCCTATGAAGATCTTGGCGACTGTGACATTATCGTTAACAGCGTAGGTAACATGAAGATGCTCCTTGACACAATGAACCGTCTGGACGAACTTCATTTCAATATCGCTCAGGTCAATGACTTTGTACCAAAAATCATGGCTGGCGGCTTCAATGGTATCTTCATCAATATCTCCAATCCATGTGATATCATCACATCCCAGGTAGCTAAACTGTCCGGTCTTCCAAAGGGTCATGTATTCGGTACTGGTACAGGTCTTGATTCCTCCAGACTGATCGCACTTCTCTCCGGTCAGACAGGCATTGCCCACCGCTCTATCTCCGCTTGTATGATGGGTGAGCACGGTGCTTCCATTATGGTTCCTTGGTCTCAGGTTTCTTTCTACAGCAAACCGCTTTCCGAGTGGGAAAAGACAGACGAAAAGTTCAAATTCGACCATGCTGCCTTCAGAAAGAAAGCAGAGACAAACGCTTACCTTGTACTCAGCGGTAAGAAGTGTACAGAGTATGGTATCTCCACAACACTCAGCCGTGTTGTAGAGCTGGTCGTTCATGATGAAAAAGCAATCATGCCTGCATCCATGGAGCTTTGCGGTGAGTACGGTGTGTCAGATGTTTTCGCAGGTGTTCCATGTATCATCGGTTCCAATGGTGTTGAGCAGATCGTTGAATATGATCTTCCTGAAGCAGAGCTTGCTGAGTTCAGACAGTGCTGTGACAACATCAAGAAAAACATGACAATGAACGATACGGTTATCCGTACTTTCTAAGCGTCAGCATCCTGGCTTTTCAAGCACAGAAAATACATCGCATTAAAAGCATATCGTATCAAACACATAACACAAAACAAAACAGACCAGCGAAAACTGGTCTGTTTTGTTTTTGTGTTCTCTATCAATTTTTAGGCAAGTCCCAGTGTCTTTAACAGGAAAAGCCATGTCGTCAACGTGAAGGCCGAAAGTAAGGTTGTCAGCATAACACAGCTGGCTGCCAGTGTACCTTCATGGCCCATATTTTTCGCCATAACATAACCTGCAACAGTGGAACAGGAACCAAGCATAACTAAAAGGGCAATGATCTTCTCATCTCTGAAGCCGAGAAGTGCAGCTCCCGGAAGGAAAACCGCACAGAGGCCGATCAGTTTGATAAAGGTACCTACAAGTGCAGGCTTGATCTTACCGGTTGCCTTGGAGAAATCAAAAGTTGCACCCATGGCCATCAGACCAAGTGGTGTTGCTGTGGAACCGAGCTTCTGAAGGGTTTTTGCTGCGATCACAGGCATTGGGATTCTGAAGAAGGACCATAAGAAACCAAGCACAACGCCGATAACGATTGGGTTCTTCGCTACGCCGATGGCTGTATTAATGATGAGCTTCTTATCTACCTTACCATCACTACCCGGTTTGAAAACGGAAAGTACCAGTACAGCGGCCACGTTGTAGAGTGGCACACTACCGATGATCATCAGTGGTCCCATACCGGATGTACCATAGATGTTCTGGATAAAAGCGATACCAAGAATCGCCGCACTGCTTCGGTAACAACCCTGAACGAACTCACCGCGGATAGACTTGTCTTTCCAGAGCATGGAAATACCGGTCGCGATCAGAACGCTGAATAAGGTTGCGAAGAAACAATAAAGGACAAAGACTGTATCCCACGCCTCCACGAAGTCAACACTTGCAAGGTCATAAATCAGCATTACAGGCAGTGCCACTTTGAATACGAATGAGTTCATCTTTGTAGCAAAGATCTCATCGATCCAGTTCAGTCGTCTGAAGACATAGCCACAAACCATCAATAAGAAAATAGGAATGGTGGCATTCAGACTGAAAATCAGATTGTCCATTTAAAAATCTCCCTTATATTATTTTCCTCTCTCTAAATAATAATCATACCACATCCCAGTGTTTCGTCACCTTTTTTTTACATATAATCTATCACTTTTCATGATGTGAGCCATAAGTTTCGGTTAGTTCTGTTTATTTTAGACTAAGGTCCTTCAGATCAGGTTTCGAGGTTCACTGTGAATGATCGCTTCAATCTCCTGCCAGTTGTTCAGAACAATGCTGGCGATGGCCGGATCATACATCAGGCCGATATTACGGCGGATCTCTTCCTTACAAACCGCCATCGGCAGCGCATCACGGTAGACACGTTTGCTGGACATGGCATCCACAGAATCTGCCAAAGCGATGATTCTTGCACCAAGCGGAATATCGATACCGGCGATACCGTCAGGATAACCTTTGCCGTCATAGCGTTCATG
>JAZUHQ010000345.1:0-11148 GCA_045641805.1 Lachnospiraceae bacterium | reverse complement strand
GACCGCCAGGTCCAAAAGACCGCCTGCAAGATAAGCCATTTCACAGCTGCCGGAGGCACCCGCTGTCACAAGCCTTAATCCGCCTGCCGCTGCCATGCCTTCATTACGGCCACAGACCACTTTATGACCATCCTTAGATGGTTTTTTATTCAGGATCTTTTTCACGCTGCGGTCATACACCGCATCGCTGACTCTGCCGATACCTCGCATAGTTTCCCTCTTTTATACAAATGATGCAACCATTCCGAATACCATTGCAAAGACAATGGCAAAAACAATAATGGCTGAAATAATTCTTGTTGTCTTATTGTTTCTTCTTCTCATGCTATCCACCTCGTCAGCGTTTCATACGCCCATACTTAGCAATGGTTTTGTCAATGAAACGGGATGCTTCACTCATGGTCATCCCCTCCGGAGACTCATTAAAATCTATTTTATGATATTTACACAGTTCCTTCAAGTAATCTTTTTGTTTTTTCGTCATGGGACGAACCTTTTTTTCCTTGTAAAACAAGGCTTCCGGCTCGAAAAGTCCCGGATGGTCCGCCTCGAAAAAATGGGCCATACACTGGTAGATCTTGGCTGTCGCCAGCGCATCGTGATAGGCTCTGTGGGCGGAAGCATTGACGACCCCGTAGTGGTCACAAAGAGCTCCCAGGCTTCTTGAAGGCAGGTCAGCATGGACCACCTTGGCGATCTTCAAAGTGTCAATGCCCTGTCTGTCAAAATCCAGACCGCACTTTGCAGCCGCATTTCGTGTAAAACGATAGTCAAACATGAGGTTGTGGCCGATGATCACAAAACCTTCCGAAAATCTGGTGAAAGCTTCGATCACATCCTGCATTTCTCCCGCATCCTTGAGCATGTCATCGGTAATGCCCGTCAGCTGAACAATCTGAGGCGAGAGGGCTTCGTGCGGATTGATGAAAGCCGAAAAACGGTCGACCACCTTGCAGTCCACCACTTTCAGGGCACCGATCTCGATGACCTTATCGGTCTCCGGAGATAAGCCGGTTGTTTCCGTATCAAATACGACATAGTCTCTGATCATTTCTCTTCTCCCTCCGGCACCGCAATCATGGTCACTTTGGCCGCCTGGTTGAGCGGGTCTCTCTCCATGTAATCAAATAAGACCGCCTGTGTGCTTCCCATAGGTCTGCCGCAGGCTGCAGTCTCTCTTATATCAAGATCAAATGCTTCCAGATGGGTCATACGCTTCATCTGCTTGGCATTGTATCCTTGTTTTCTGTATTCCGGCAGATACCGGTCGGTTGCCGCCTCATCCCGATAGAAGGCTTCGCACCAGGATCGGTAGGAAGAGTGAAGGCCGGCCCACTCTGGTCTGGACTTCAGATTCTCTCTGGCATAGAGATCATAGATCATGGTCGCCTTTAAAATTTCCGGATCACCGATCTTTCTTGTCTCTGCAAAGTCTAAGAGGATGTGATAGCGCTGCATTCTTCCCTGCATGATCTTGCCAATCCCGCGCTCTGCATAGAAAACGCTCAGCGCATCAAAAAGATCAAAAGGCGTTTCAAAGAAATGGAGCAGATACTGCACGGACAGTTCAAACTGGTGGGTGTTATAGTAGACCTCCACCATCTCCTCGATTTCTTTCAGTTTAATAAGATCATCATAAGACATCCAGTCGGTGCGAAGGACCTCATAAGGTGCCTTCTTCCGGTAAACGATGCCGTACTCTTTGGCTTTCCGGTGCATTTCTGAACCCTTCAATACTTTTAAAAAGCCAAGCTGAAGCTGTTCCGGTGCCATGGCATAGACGTCGTTGAAGGATTGTCTGAACCGGTCATAGTCCTCATAAGGGAGACCTGCGATCAGGTCCAGATGCTGATGGATGTTGTGGCCTTGGTTGACTCTGGCCACTGCCCCTGCCAGTTTATCAAGATCCATGGTTCTGGAAACCTCGCCGATCGTCGGCCCATAGGTTGACTGAACACCGATCTCCAGCTGCACCAGACCCGGACGGAAAGTCCCAAGCAGTGCCAGTTCCTCCTCCCCGAGAAGGTCGGCACCGATCTCGAAATGGAAGTTGGTGATGCCCCTGTCATGGTCATGGATATACTGCCAGATGGCCATGGCATGTTTTTTGTTGCAGTTAAAGGTTCTGTCCACAAACTTGACCTGAGGTACCTTCTGGTCGATAAAGAACTGAAGCTCCTTCTCCACCAGCGCCAGGCTTCGGAGTCTCACCCGCTTATCCACGGAAGATAAACAGTAGCTGCAGGCAAAAGGACAGCCTCTGGACGTCTCATAGTAGACGATCTTATTTTCAAAATCTTTCATATCACGGTAGACAAATGGGAGGTCATCCATGGACATGTAAGGACGCCATCCATTGTCTGTGATCTTGTCATCCTGCCTGTAAACGATACCTTTAATACCGCTCAGGCCGGATCCATTTTCGTAAGCTGTCATGAGTTCCCTGAAGGTTGCTTCACCTTCACCTACCATGACACCCCGGAGACATGGATTGCGCTTAAGGCATGCCTCTGCATCGTAGGAAACCTCCGGACCGCCAAACCAGATGTCGGCCTTTGGATTCAGCTGATGCATGAGTTCCGCCAGTTCCTCAGCCATCCCGATGTTCCAGATATAGCAGGAAAAGGCGATCACATCTGCGTGCTCCCGATAAAGGTCCTGAAGAATATCTTCCATATACTGGTTGATCGTGTAGGTTTTGATCACGATCTCAGAACCGCACGGATCAGCATAGGCTTTCAGACTTAAGACTGCCAGATTGGCATGTATGTACTTTGCATTAATGGCCACAAGCGCTGTTTTCATGTTGCTCCTTTTTCTAGTCAATATTAGAGACTGGCTCTGATGAGTCTTGGCTTAACGCCGGCCTCCTCTAGTGCCTTCATGATCTGATTCTTATGTTCTGTGCCGTAAGCTTCCAGTGTGATCTTGAGCTCAACGGCTGCATTTCTGTTGGTGCTGTAGAACTGGTTGTGTTCCAGTTTGATAACGTTACCCTTCTGCTCTGCGATGACACCGGATACACGGGTCAGTTCACCCGGCTTATCCGGAAGCAGAACGGAAACCGTGAAGATACGGTCTCTCATGATCAGGCCGTTCTGAACAACCGTGGACATGGTGATCACATCCATGTTGCCGCCGCTGAGGATGGAAACGATCTTCTTGCCCTTGACATCCAGGTGCTTGAGGGCAGCCACTGTCAGAAGACCGGAATTCTCGACAACCATCTTGTGGTTTTCTACCATATCCAGGAAGGCAACGACTAGCTCGCTGTCCTCAACCGTGATGATCTCATCCAGGTTTTCCTGAACATATGGGAAGATCTTGCTGCCCGGTGTCTGTACAGCTGTACCATCGGCGATGGTATTGACAGGCGATACGGTGGTCACCTGCCCCTTCTCAATGGAGGCTTTCATGCAGGCAGCACCTGCAGGCTCCACGCCGATCACCTTGATATTGTTTTTGAGCATCTTGGCCAGTGTGGAGACACCGGTCGCCAGACCGCCGCCACCGATCGGCACAAGAATGTAATCGACCAGCGGAAGGTCCTGGATGATCTCCATGGCAATCGTGCCCTGACCGGTTGCCACTCTCAGGTCATCGAATGGATGGATGAATGTGTAGCCATGCTCATCGGCCAGCTCGTAGGCCTTGGCACAGGCTTCATCATAGACATCACCCCAGAGTACGACCTCGGCACCATAGCTGCGGGTTCTCTCCACTTTGATCAGTGGTGTGGTTGTCGGCATGACGATGACCGCTTTCACACCATAGCACTGAGCGGCATAAGCCACACCCTGGGCATGGTTGCCGGCGGATGCGGTGATCAGACCTTTGGCTCTCTCTTCATCTGTCAGTGTGCTGATCGTATAGTAAGCGCCACGGAGCTTATAAGCACCCGTGAGCTGCATGTTTTCAGGTTTGAAGTAGACCTTGTTGCCTGTCTGATCACTGAAATGCTTGCTGTAGATCAGTTTTGTTTCCTGGGTTACTTTTTTGACTGTTTCAGATGCTTCCTCGAAGGCTTCGAGTGTCAGCATTTCTTTGGTAATATTACTCATTCTTTATACTCACTTTCATTTGATCCGGGCCTGCCCCTTCCCGGTCTTCGGTTCCATTCATCTATTTTCCCTAAAAGAAACCGAGCGTCATGCGTACTCCCAATATACGCAATTGCTAACAGGATATCATTAATTCTGCAAAAACTCAAGAATGTATACAGAGGACGAAAAAACCGGATCCTGTTTTCGGATCCGGTTTTGATGAACATGAAGAAGATGCTTACAGCATTGCCTCGAGTGTTGCTCTGATTGCCTTGATGAAATCCTGGCTGTTGACAGCCTTGACATTCTCAAGTGTTGTGATCAGGGCAAGGTCTTTTGTCATTGTACCGCCTTCGATCGTATCGATCGTTGCCTTCTCAAGCTTGTCTGCAAATGCGCAAAGTTCCGGAAGCTGATCCAGCTCACCACGTTTGCGAAGTGCACCTGTCCATGCAAAGATGGTTGCAACGGAGTTTGTGGATGTCTCTTCACCCTTGAGGTGCTTATAGTAATGTCTCTGAACTGTACCATGCGCTGCTTCGTACTCATAGGTGCCATCAGGTGCAACCAGTACGGATGTCATCATTGCGAGGGAACCGAAAGCTGTCGCTACCATATCGGACATAACGTCGCCATCGTAGTTCTTACAAGCCCAGATGTAACCACCCTCGGAACGGATCACACGTGCAACAGCATCGTCGATCAGTGTGTAGAAGTACTCGATACCGGCAGCATCGAATTTCTCTTTGTACTCTGCATCAAAGATTTCCTGGAAGATATCCTTGAATGTATGATCATACTTCTTGGAAATGGTATCCTTTGTAGCAAACCAGAGGTCCTGCTTTGTATCCAGTGCGAAGTTGAAGCATGCACGAGCAAAGCTGTCGATGGAAGCCTCGATGTTGTGCTGACCCTGGATGATACCAGGACCTGCAAAGTTGTGGATCAGCTCTCTGACTTCCTCACCTGCCTCATTTGTGTAAACGAGCTCAGCCTTACCTGCTGCAGGGATCTTCATCTCTGTTGCCTTGTAAACATCACCATAGGCATGTCTTGCGATTGTGATTGGCTTCTTCCATGTGCGGACTGTTGGCTCTACACCCTTAACGATGATTGGCGCACGGAATACAGTACCATCAAGGATCGCACGGATTGTGCCGTTAGGGCTCTTCCACATCTCATGAAGATTGTACTCTGTCATACGTGCAGCGTTAGGTGTGATAGTTGCACACTTAACAGCAACGCCGTACTTCTTAGTAGCCATAGCGGAATCGATGGTTACCTGGTCGTTTGTCTGGTCTCTGTACTCAAGACCCAGGTCATAGTATTCACTCTTGAGATCGATGAAAGGATAGATCAGCTCATCCTTGATGATCTGCCAGAGGATTCTTGTCATTTCGTCGCCATCCATCTCAACGAGAGGTGTGATCATTTTAATCTTTTCCATGTCTGTTTTCTCCTATTTGTCTATCAAGTCTTATTAGTGTCTGTAGAAGTTGATCAGGCAGCCATCCATGATGATCTGTCTCTCGTCGTCTGTCAGAGCACCCATCTTCAGTGTAAATGGTACCAGTGCGCCGTCCTTAACAACGTAAGCAGGGATATCTGTTGCTTTCTCAGCAATGGCCTTTCTTACATCAGGAACGAAGATATAGTCGCCAAGTGCGAATGGCAGCTCTTCGTCCGGGAATAAGAATGGCAGCATACCCCAGTTGATGAGGTTGGAACGATAACGCTTAGTTGCATAGTCATGTGCGATGTTCGCCCACGCACCGAGAACCTTCTGACAGGAAGCTGCCTGCCCACGGGCAGAACCATCACCAGGTTTTACAGCGTAGATTGTGGAGCCGATACATGTCTTGGCTGGATCCATTTCAGGGAACTGAGCTTTGATGGCATCCAGTACAGGCTTCATTTCAGGTGCTGCCTCGGATGGACAGATACCAGCCTGACGCTTCTCATCGATCGCACGAACCACCTTTGCGCGGCCTACGTACTCAGGATCTTTTCTGGAGAGTGTGAACTCTGCAAGACCCAGAGGGTTGGAACGGAAGGAGGATGTCTCACCGGATGGGATCAGCTCGTCTGTTGTTGTAACAGGATCGTGGATCTCGGAAACAACCTTTAAGATCAGGTCATCAGAAAGCGCTGTCATTGCAGGCCAGTCTTTGATATTTGGACCAAAGTGGATCTCTGTCTCAGGCTGAGCAACGCCCTTGCTGTCATAGACTCTGTTCTCGTAAATAGATTTATCGAAGAAATACTTCTGATTTGTGTATTCAATATCTGCAAGATCTGTTGCAGGTGTCAGGAAGCCCTTATTGGCAGCTGTTGCTGCGATAGAACGCGCATCCATAAGTGCAACGGAAGAGATCTGGCCGTTCTGTACCTTGGAACCTTCACGGTTAGGGAAGTTACGTGTTGCATGACGGATACTGAAAGCATTGTTCGCAGGTGTATCGCCGGCACCAAAGCAAGGACCACAGAATGCAGCCTTCATGATCGCACCGGTCTTCATGATATCCATAGCCACGCCGTTCTTAAGGAGTTCCATGTAAACAGGTGTGGAAGCAGGATATACGGAAAGTGTGAACTTGTCTGCACCGATGCTTCTGCCGCGGAGGATGTCTGCTGCTGCACAGATGTTTTCAAAACCACCACCTGCACAACCTGCGATGATACCCTGATCGACGTAGAGCTTACCGTCCATGATCTTCTTCTTGAGATCTACTTCAACAGCACCGTTGAAGGATACCTGAGCTCTCTTTGCTACATCATCGAGGATGTCGTCAAGGTTGGCATTGAGCTCTTCAATAGTGTATGTATTGCTTGGATGGAATGGCATAGCGATCATTGGTTTAATTGTAGAAAGGTCTACCTTAACAACGCCGTCATAGTAAGCCACTGCACCCGGCTTCATCTCTTTGAAATCACCGATTCTGCCGTGGATATCGTAGAACTCTTTGATCTTCTCATCTGTTACCCATACAGAGGAAAGACATGTAGTCTCAGTTGTCATAACGTCAATGCCGATACGGAAGTCTGCAGAAAGACCTGCAACGCCAGGACCTACGAACTCCATGACCTTGTTGTTGACATAGCCGTTACCGAAAACTTCGCCGATGATCGCAAGGGCTACGTCCTGAGGACCTACACCCTTCATTGGCTCGCCTTCAAGGTAGATGGCTACAACACCCGGCATAGCGACATCGTATGTCTTACCGAGGAGCTGCTTTGCAAGCTCACCGCCGCCTTCACCGATGGCCATTGTACCAAGGGCACCGTAACGTGTATGGGAGTCGGAACCAAGTACCATACCGCCGCAAGTAGCCAGTACCTCACGGGCAAACTGATGGATAACGGCCTGATGAGGTGGTACATAGATACCGCCGTATTTCTGTGCACATGTCAGACCAAACATGTGGTCATCTTCATTGATAGTACCGCCTACGGCACAAAGGCTGTTATGGCAGTTTGTCAGTACATATGGAATAGGGAACTTCTCAAGACCTGAAGCTCTTGCTGTCTGGATGATACCTACGTAAGTGATATCATGAGAAGTCAGTTTATCAAATTTGATCTTTAACTGATCCATGGAATCAGATGTATTGTGGGCTTTCAGAATGTTGTAAGCCATTGTCTGTGTGGCAGCTTCTGCTTTAGCAGGTACATAACCCAGCTTCTGATTGAGCGCTGCTGCACAATCCTGTGTATCTTCAACGATCTCAGTACCGTTTAAAAGATACGCACCATTTTTTAATAATGTGATCATCGGTTGTCCTCCTTGTATAATGGTTCTATCGTTGTCGGGTAAAATCTTACCCTCGTCCGGACCGTCTGCAGAAAAACAGATGTCCGTCCGCAAAAATCATTCGACCCATGATTTCATACTATATCATTACTTATAGTTATACGCAACAAGGAATCCTTATTTTTCACCGTTTTTTTGTATTTTTGCAAGAAAAAACAATATATCCTGCATATAAAGGCATTTCAGACCCTATACACAGGATATATTGCATAATTCCTACTATAAATATTTATAATTCGGCATATTCATGGTATTCCTACAAGTTATGGCTACTTGTTTGAATCCGCCTTCTGATCCTCAGCAATGAGTTTTTTCAGCGCTTCCACCGCTGTGCGGATGGCCAGCTCTGTGTCGTGGGCCTGTGTGTTGGAAAGGCCCTTCTTGGCTCTCTCCTGGTTGGCAACGACAAGGAAACAGGAACCCACACGGACTCTCAGGAAACTGCCCGCGATAAAGAGGGCTGCCGATTCCATCTCTGAAGCCAGACATCCCATGCGAAGCCATGCCTGCCATTTGTTTTCCAGTTCATAGCTGACCGGCATGATCTCCGGTTCGTGCTGACCAAAGAAAGAATCCTTACACTGAACCACACCGGTATGATAACGGATACCCAGTTCCTTTGCGGATGTTCTCAGGGCATTGGTCACATCGATATCTGCAACTGCCGGATACTCGATCGGTGCGAATTCACGGCTGGTACCCTCCATGCGGATGGCGCCTGTCGCGATGACGATATCACCGCCCATGACCTCCTCCTGCATACCACCGCAGGTACCGATACGGACGAAGGTATGCGCCCCGCACTTGACCAGTTCATCCAGTGCAATGGATGCGGATGGGCCGCCGATACCGGTGGAAGTCACACTGACTTTTGTGCCATTTAAATAGCCGGTATAGGTCGTATACTCGCGGCTGTCCGCCACAAGGACCGGATCATCAAAAAACTCTGCGATCTTTTTGCATCGCTTTGGATCTCCCGGAAGAAGCACGTAGTGTCCGATATCTTCCGGACCTAACTGTGTGTGATACTGTTTTCCTGAACCTTCTGTGTAATCAACCATACCGAAACCTCCTTATGATAATTCCATTGTATCTCAAAAAGCATGCCATGTGAAGGCTTTACAAAAACGTCCTCTATATCCGTCACAGGCGGACAATGGTTGCAAAAAAATACATTATCCGATATACTTGTATTCGTGACAATTATCTTATATTTAGAGGAAAAACAATCATGGTAAAAAACAAATATCTGATCAGCGTTGTGGATGGTCAGGGTGGCGGCATCGGCCGTCAGTATATTCAGGCACTGACATCCGTGATGCCTAAAGCGATGGCCGATCATGTGATCATCCGTGCGCTGGGTACAAACTCACTTGCCACTTCCAACATGCTCCGTGCAGGTGCCAATGATGGTGCAACAGGCGAAAATGCCATTGTTGTCAATTCAGCCAAGTCCGATATCATCGTGGGCGTGGTTGCCATTGTTGTGCCTGATTCCATTCTGGGCGAACTGACACCAACCATGGCTACCGCCATCGGTTCAAGTGATGCAAGACGTATCCTGATCCCGTTTGACAGCTGCAACACACGTATCGCCATGCTGGCTAACGGCCCACTCCAGTCTTTCATTGAACAAGCTGTTATTATGACAATTGAATATATCCAGTCCCTGATCCTGGGACAGAATTAAGAAAGAAGGTACTATTCATGGAAGAAAAAACAAAAGGTCAGCTTCTGCAGGAAGAACTGACATGGAAGTTTCCACTGATCGCGGAGGATGATCCTTCCCGTATCGAAAAAGCCATGGCTTTCTGTGAGCCATATAAAACATTCATGTCTGAAGTCAAAACAGAGCGCGAGTTCGTCACAAGAGCTGTCGAGATCCTCAAGGAAGCCGGCTACACAGTCTTCGATCCATCCAAGAAATATGTTCCTGGTGACAAAGTATACTATGCCAACCGCGGTAAGTCCCTGATCGCTACGACTTTCGGTGAAATGCCTGTCGATAAAGGTGTCCGCCTGAATGCTGCACATATCGACTTCCCAAGAATCGATCTGAAGCCAAATCCACTCTATGAGAAGAATGATCTGGCCTTTTTCAAGACACACTACTATGGCGGTATCCGCAAGTATCAGTGGGTCACCATTCCTCTGGCACTTCATGGCGTTGTCTGCAAGAAGAACGGTGAGAACATCAACATCGTCATCGGTGAAGATCCTTCCGAGCCTGTCCTTTACATCACAGACCTTCTGCCACATCTGGCTGCCAAGCAGAACCAGCGTCATTTAGGCGAAGGTATCAAAGGCGAGGAACTCAATGTTCTCTTAGGTTCCCTGCCATATCCTGATGACAAGATCAAAGAGGCTGTCAAGCTCAACATCCTTGCCATCCTCAACGAGAAATACGGCATCACAGAAGGTGACTTCTTCCGTGCAGAGCTCGAGCTGGTTGCCGCAGGTCCTGCAAGAGATGTCGGTCTTGACAGAAGTATGATCATGGCTGCCGGTCACGATGACCGTGTCTGTGCTTACACAGCACTCATGGCTGATATCGATACCAAGGTGCCAAGACATACAACCGTAACGATCTTTGCAGACAAGGAAGAGATCGGTTCCGTCGGCAATACAGGTCTGGACTCCGATTTCGTTCTCCACTACCTCAAAGCCCTCACAAACAACGCAGGTATCAAGTTCAGAGAGATCTCCAAGAGATCCATCTGTCTCTCCTCCGATGTCAGCGCGGCTTACGATCCTACTTTCTCAGATGTTTCCGAGCCAATGAACACCTGTTATCTGGGCAAGGGTCCTGTACTCATGAAATATACAGGCGCCCGCGGCAAATCTGCCTCCAACGATGCCAGCGCTGAGACAATGGCCAGAATCATCGGTATCATGGAAAGGGAAGGCGTTTACTGGCAGGCCGGCGAACTTGGTAAGGTTGACGAAGGCGGCGGCGGTACCGTTGCCAAGTATGTGGCACACATGGATATCGATGTTATCGACTTCGGTGTTCCTGTCCTTGCAATGCACGCACCAAACGAGATCGTTTCCAAAATGGACGTTTACGAAACCTACCTTGCTTACAAGGCATTCTATAAGTAAAAAGGATCCTGTGATCAACAAGAAAAACCACATGGCTGAAATCAGTCATGTGGTTTTTCTTGTCTAGGCCCAGTCCTTGCAGACATCGATCCACTCGGTTGCGCCTGAGTATTTTTCAAGTTCTTCCATATTTAAAGCGATGGCACTGTTATCGCTGCCTGCGGCAGGATAAACGATATCAAATCGTTTCAG
>JAZUHQ010000344.1:0-2489 GCA_045641805.1 Lachnospiraceae bacterium | reverse complement strand
GTGCATGGCTCGTAGCCCCAGGCGTGGTCAATAAGGAGTTCCCCATCGATCCCAAACTGTTTGTAGATCCAGTCCTCCGATGCCACGGAGGCCCTGGCCAGATCGCCCATGCAGAAGATGCCATGCTGAGCCAGCCTTCTGGCTGTTCCGCCTCCGATCATCCAGAAATCGGTCAGCGGCCGATGGTTCCAGAGCTGTTTGCGGAAGGACTTTTCGTCCAGTATGCCGATATGATCATCCACATGCTTGGCCACGATATCCATGGCGATCTTGGCCAGATAGAGGTTGGTGCCCACCCCTGCCGTGGCGGTGATACCGGTCTCCTTGTAAACGGCCTCCATCAGCATCAGAGCCATTTCCTTCGCCGTTTTGTGATAGAGTTTCAGATAACCGGTCACATCAATGAAACATTCATCGATGCTGTAGACATGGATATCCTCCGCCGCCACATATCGCAGATAAATACTGTAGATATTGGAGGAGTAATCAATATAGAGCTGCATTCTCGGTTTGGCCGTGATATAGTCCACCCAGTGAGGGATCTCATGCACACGGCAGCGGTTTTTGACCCCTCTCTGTTTCATCGCCGGTGTGATCGCCAGACAAATCGTGGACTGTGAACGATCCGGATCCGCCACGACCAGATTCACTTTAAAAGGATCCAATCCCCGTTCCACGCACTCCACCGATGCATAGAAGGACTTGAGATCAATACAGATATAAGCACCAGACACCTTTCACACCTCCATTCGCCGTTTTCTGCCTGTTTTCGCCATATAGCGCCGCTGTTCCCCTTAAACAATTGACATTTAGCGTCATTCACGCTATAATAAGAGTAAATCTTGCGCATTCTTGCTACACCCTGTCACTTGTATTCTAGCGATATATGGCTGCTTTGTCAAGTCAATATTCGCAACAATGCGCAACTTATGGAGGATCCTGTTTTGAAATCGTTTAAAGATAAAGTCAAAGAAGGCCGCGGTGCCCTCGGTCTCAGCCAGAAAGAACTGGCAGCAAAAAGCGGCATTGGTTTCCGCACCATCACATCCTATGAAAGCGGCGAGCGCTTTCCTCAGGCTGCTCAGCTCTATAAACTGGCTCAGGCGCTGGGTGTTTCCACCGAATACCTCTCCGACGATGCCATCACCGACTCGACTTACGGCAGTGACCGTATGGACTATGTGGAGGCAATGCGTCAGACATCCGGCAAGTCCGACGCCATGGATCTTGAGGAAATGCTCCGTCAGAACCAGGCCCTCTTTGCCGGCGGCCAGATCAGCGAGGAAGCCAAGGACGCTTACTTCAGAGCACTGATGAAGGCCTACTATGACTGTAAAGAAGGCGCAAAGGAGACCTTTGCACCAAAGTCCGGAAAGAAGTGATCCCATGGCCAAAACACTGAACCTTGATCACATCACAAAGGCAGTGGCGGACCTGAAAAAACGATACGGCGAGAAGGACCCTGAGCGCCTTGCCAGGGCTATGCATATCTTAGTGGCCAAAGAACCGATGGGGCTTTTCGAAGGCTGCTGTAAGGGCTTTTTCATCGTTCACAGACGCATGAAACATATCACTGTGAACAGCGATCTGCCGGAAGAACTGCAGCGTGTCGTCATCGCCCATGAACTTGGTCATGCCGTCCTTCATGCCCGCAGCGCTTCCTCAGCTGCCTTCCATGACATGACCCTTTTTGACAGCGCCGGCCAAATGGAACATGAAGCCAATCTTTTCGCAGGAGAACTCCTCCTCACCGATGAAGATGTCCTGCATGTCCTCAATGAAGATAATTTTTTCTTCCAGGCAGCCCAAGAGCTCTACGTGCCGGCTGAGCTTCTGGATTTCAAGTTCCGGGTACTCAAACGCAAGGGCTACCAGCTCAACTCTCCAATCGAGACCGGCAATGATTTCATGAAACATCTGGAAAGAAACCTGTAAAAAAAATGCAATGACAGTCCTTTTGTCATTGCATTTTTTCTTTCTCTATTCTCTTTTTTCTCTTACAGCTGCGCATGCAGTCTGTCAAACATAGCCTTATAGGCTGTTTCCACCTCTTCAAAAGGGAGAACTTTGTGATCCGGCTGCACCAGCACTTCCGGTTTTGGTGTGGTCATCGGCTCATCAAACAGGGCCTCAAGATCATACCAGAGCATGGCATCGTCGATGTTTTTGACCATCATCTGCTCCTCTTGGGTCAGTCTGCTGCCCAGGAACTTTTCATAGATCACATCCAGGAGTTGTTCTTCAAAAGTCAGATATTCATTCAGATACTGTTTAAAGGGTCTCGGCACATCGGACATATAGGCTTCACTGGCATCGTGCAGAAGACAAGCCAGAGCCAGACGGCTTCCGTATCCTCTTGCCAGGGCTTCTCTGGCACAGATCAGGCAGTGCTGACCTACTGAGAAAAAGGTCCGCACATGGCCATTGCCTCTGCAGATCATCGGCAGTGCATGTGCAATGTCCTCAATAAGTCGGATCGTAGCCATGTC
>JAZUHQ010000343.1:0-2535 GCA_045641805.1 Lachnospiraceae bacterium | reverse complement strand
AGAGGATGTTAGTTGCGCCCTGGACTTTGCGGATCTCAAGGCGGCAGCTCTCAGACATGGCAGCCAGATAACCGGTATCAATGATCTTGCAGTCGCCTGCAGGAATGTCGTACTCGTGGGCAGAACCATCGATCTCAAGGAAGACCATACCGCTTCCATAGAAACGTCTCATGAGGAAGCCTTCACCACCGAAGAGGCCCTTGCCAAGACGCTCATGAATATAGACTTCACTGTCAACATTGCCGACACTTGCCAGGAAGGAACCCTTCTGGATGATCAGGCCATTGTTTGGTGTGATCTCAACCGCACGGATAGAGCCAGGGAACTTGGAAGAGAAAGCAATCTCGCCATCTCTCTTGGCAATATAAGTATTCATAAACATGCTTTCATTGGTGAGGAGACGGCCGAACATCTTGCCGAGACCACCACCGCTTGTCTGCATCTCAATCTCATCGTCCATCCAGGACATAGCGCCTGCTTCACATTCTACTTTTTCGCCACGCTCAAGCTGTAATTTAACAACAGGCAGGTTACCGCCATCGATCATATATTTCATAATAAAATCCTTTCCCGCACAGAAGTGCGCTTTCGCTCGTTCATTTCTATGCTTCTATTTTATCATAATTGGTATGAGAATAAATGGCACAAATGGCGAAAAAACGTCAAACAGGATAATTTATCGGTTTAAAGCGTTGAAACAAACCATTGCGCTTGGCGGTTTTTTCTCGTATAATGACATGAGAACAAAAAGGGCTTTGAGCTATTTCTGAATAAAACAGATGACAAAAAGTCATCGGAAGAGGAGCAGCAATGGAAAATCTGACATTTGACCAGAACATCTTTCTGATCGGTTTTATGGGCGCAGGTAAGAGTACCGTATCCTCTGCACTCCGTGACCTTTATGGCATGGAGATCGTGGAGATGGACCAGATCATCGCTGAGAGAGAAGGCATGTCTATCCCTGACATTTTTAAAGAAAAGGGAGAGGAATATTTCCGAACAAAGGAAACAGGACTGATCATGGAGATCCAGTCTTTAAAGCATAAGATCGTCTCCTGCGGCGGCGGTGTTCCAATGCGCGAGGTCAATGTGGCTGAGATGCGCAAGGGCGGCAAGGTTGTCTGGCTGACAGCAAAGCCGGAGACGATTCTGGAGCGTGTGAAGGACGACCATAACAGACCGCTTCTGGAAAACAATAAGACGGTAGAATTTATCGCAGATCTTCTTGAAAAGAGAAGACCAAAGTACGAGGCAGCAGCAGATATCGCAGTGGCAACCGATGGAAAGAGTGCGGAAGTGATCGCAAGAGAGATCGCGGCAGCAGTGAGCAGGTAGGAGGGATACTTATATGGCAAAGAATATCACAGGACATACAGGTCTTTTATGTTTACTGGGCAGCCCGGTTGCACACAGCATTTCCCCAGCCATGCACAACGAGGCATGCGACCAGCTGGGACTGGATTACACCTATCTGGCATTTGATGTACCGGAAGACAAGATGCCTCAGGCAGTGGAAGGTCTCCGCACCATGGGTGCCAGAGGCTGGAACATTACCATGCCGGGCAAAAATATCATGTGTAAGCTGGCAGACAAGCTGTCTCCTGCATCTGAGATCTCAGGCGCTTCCAACACGATCGTCAACGACAATGGTGTGCTGACAGCCTATACAACAGACGGTATCGGCTTTATGCGTGCGGTAGAGGATTTCGATGTGGACATTATCGGCAAAAAGATGACACTCTGCGGTGCCGGCGGTGCAGCAACCGCCATCCTTGTTCAGGCAGCCCTGGACGGTGTGGCAGCCATTGATGTCTTCAATGTGAGAGATGGCTTCTATGAGAGAGCAGAGCAGATCGTGGCCCAGCTCAATGAAAAGACAGACTGCAAAGTGACCCTTCATGATTTCTCCGATCCTGAAGTTCTCCGTGCTTCTATTAAGGAAAGTGCGATTTTAGTCAATGGTACATCCCTTGGTATGGCACCAAACGTGGATCGCACCATTATTCAGGATACAAGTATGTTCCATAAGGACCTCTTTGTTTTCGATGTGGTCTACAACCCTCGCGAAACACGTCTTATCCGTGAGGCAAAGGAAGCCGGCTGCAAGGCAGGCAATGGCATGTACATGCTCCTTTATCAGGGTGCCGCTTCCTTCAAGCTGTGGACAGGCCAGGACATGCCTGTGGATATCATTAAGGCAAAATTCTTCTCATAGTGGATAAAAGAGATAAATATATGAAAAAGCCGGGAATCAATCCCGGCTTTTTCTATGCCATGTTCAGTTTTTCTTACAGAAGGCTTTCGCCAGGACCCATCATGGCGATGTCTACACATGTGGCATCTTCCAGGTGGAAGCACATCATCTTGTGGCCTGTCTCTTCGTTGTAGATACCCTTTAATGCAGGGATCATCTCGAGGATGGCTTCGGCATACTTGTAGTCTGTTTCGAATACAGCCTTACCTGTGTAACGCATCCAGTGTGCATCCTTTTTGCTGGCAACGATCTCTGTCAGTGGATTGGCAACAAGCTGTCTG
>JAZUHQ010000342.1:0-12010 GCA_045641805.1 Lachnospiraceae bacterium | reverse complement strand
CCGACTTAGCAGCTTGGAACGAAGCTAACCCTAACGTTCAGGTTACAGTTTCCTACTATGATACAGACGGTATCAAGGATTCCTGTAAGACAGCTGCACAGTCCGGTTCCATGCCATCCTTCTGGTTCAACTGGGGTGGTGCTCTTGGTCAGTACTATGTAGAGAACGGTGTTACATATGACCTTACAGAGTATGCAGCAGCAAACAACTGGAGAGATCAGGTTAACGGTGGTGCGCTTGACCTCGTTACATTATGTGACCAGATCGCTGGTTTCCCAACATCTTTCAACGTAATCGGTATGTACTACAGAACAGACATCTTCGAGTCTTGTGGTATCGATGTTCCTACAACAGCTGAAGAATTTGATGCAGCTTGTGCTACATTAAAAGAGAATGGTTACACACCTGTAACAACAGCTGGTCTTAACGGTTGGCATGTAATGCGTCTCATCGAGCAGTTCATCGAGGCTGAGGCAGGCGCTGATCTTCATAACGACCTTCAGGCTCTTGCGGCTAGCTGGGATTGCGACGCTGTAGTTAACGCTTTAACAAAGTACGAAATGTACTGCCAGAATGGTTACTTCCCAGATGGTTTCGTAACAGCTAACCCAGATGATACATATATGGCATTCGCTATGGGCGAAGCTGCTATGGATATCCAGGGCCAGTGGTTCGATTCCGTTCTTCAGAACAATGGTGTAACTCTTGAGAACGTTTCCTGGTTCCCATATCCAAATGGTACAGGCCGTATGTCCGCATTCGCAGAGATGAACCAGTTCAGCGCAGCTCTTACAGATGACGAGCTTGCAGCTGCAATGGCATTCAACCACTACATCTACTCCAACGAGTGTGCTAGAGAGTACCCAACATACTACAACCTTCCATTACCATACCTTGGAGCTGACCCAGTTGACGCTTCCGTTAACCCTAACGTTCAGAACATGTTAGATACAGCTTCTGCAAATGGTACATTCACAATCACAGACCAGGCATTCCCATCTGAGGTGGCTGACGTTCTCTTCAACTATCAGGATGCTATCGCAAATGGTCAGTCCACACCAGCTGAAGCAGCTCCTGCAATCCAGGCAGCTATCGAGGCTTACCAGTCCAAATAATAACTGTAAATAGTATTTAGGCTTTTCAGGACTATTTGACTTATGGGGGCATATGCAGATGACTCGTATGCCCCCATGTTTTTTAAGGGAGAGGTAATACGCGATATGAACAAAAATAATAAAAGGGATATATCTCCGTATTTATTCATGCTTCCGGCATTTGTTATTTATCTTTCAGTAATCATCTTTCCGGTATTCTATTCTCTCTGGATCTCTCTTCAGGGTGGAACAGGTATCGCCAATATGAAATTTGTCGGACTTGCAAACTATGCACAGCTCGTTAAAGATCCTGTTTTCTGGATCTCTTTCAGACATACAATCATTTGGCTTGTTCTGACAGTTGTGCTCACAACAACCGTTGCGCTCGCACTGGCTGTTTTACTTAACAAGGAATTCCTCGGAAGAACATTCTTCCGTGCCTTCTTCTATTTCCCAAGTGTTATCTCTGCAGTTGCAGTCGGTATCATTTGGAGATGGATCTATAATCCACAGCTCGGTTTCATTAACCAGTTCTCTGCTGCACTGGGACTGGGATTCAAGCAGACATGGATTTCTCAGCCTAACACCGCTCTGATCGCATTATTCATTGCATCTCTGTGGCAGGCAATCGGTCAGCCTATGATCCTCTTCATCGCAGGTTTACAGGGTGTTTCCCCTGAGGTTCTTGAAGCTGCCGATATCGATGGCGCCAGCGCTGTTCAGAAATTCTTCCAGATCACTTGTCCTCTGATGAAAGATACTTTCATCATGGTCATTTCAACACTGCTGATTGCAGGTATGAAGGTTTACGACGTAGTTAAGGCTCTGACTGATGGTGGTCCTAACAATGCCACACAGGTTCTCGCTTCCTACATGTACAACCAGGTTTTCGCATACAACAACATTGGTTATGGTACTGCCATTGCCATCGTCATGGTACTCATGATGCTTGTTGTTATCGTTCCATACCTTTCCTTCACAGCTAACAAAGATTGATAGAGGAGGAGAACGATGGGCGCTAAATCTACAAAGAATCTTAAATTAGCAGGAAAATATCTTGTTCTGATCGTACTGGCAATCTTATGGATCGTTCCAATGCTTACCCTTTTCCTGACAGCTGTCAAAGCAAAATCCGACTTTATCAGCGGTTTAAGCTTATTCCAACTGCCGGAGACACTGGCATGGAGCAACTTCAAGAATGCCATGGTTCAGGGACGTTTATTTAAGTATATGAAGAATGACCTGATCATCTGTCTTCTGAAGGTTCCTCTTGGTATCTTCATTTCTTCCATGGCAGCTTTCGCACTCACACGTCTTAAGCTGAAACATGCGACAGGCTGGTTCGTCTTCTTCCTGATCGGTATGATGCTTCCAATGCAGATCGCACTCGTACCAATCAGTATCATCTATAACAAGTTACATCTGATCAACACATACTTTGGTCTCTTCTATGTTTATATCGGTTTTGGTATCTCATTCATGATCCTGATCATGCAGGGCTTCATGAAAGGTATTCCAAAAGATATCGACGAAGCCGCTTATATCGATGGTGCTTCCAAATGGCAGATGTTCATCAGAGTTATTCTTCCAATCTCCAAGCCAAGTATTGCAACACTGTTCATTACTGACTTCTTATCCACTTGGAATGAGTACCTTCTTGCATCTGTAATCATCAACGATAATGCATTAAAGACAGTTCCTGTTGGTCTGTTAACATTCGTTGGTGAGCACGGTACAGACTACGGTTATCTCTGTGCAGGTGTTATCATCTCTGTTATTCCTGTTATGGTTGTTTACTTAATGTTCCAGAGATACTTCGTTGAAGGTATGGCAGGTGCTGTTAAGTAATCATTATAGTGAAGACATTAAAAGGCAGGAGGCAAAAGTCCTGCCTTTTAGTTTTCATAAGGCAACGTCCTTCCTTGTATCTGATCTTTATAAAGTTTAAAAAGACTATTTTTGAGTTTTATAAATATCAGAAACAAACAACTGAGAAAAGGCATGAAAGGAAATAATATTTATGAAGATCGAATTTAGTATGGAATCACCCTTATGGCGTTTTTTCGAGTTCCTGGCAGATATATTTGCGGTCAATGTGCTGTTTGTACTGACATCCATTCCGATCGTTACGATCGGTGCATCCATTTCAGCGATGGATGCCGTCTTCTTTGAAAAACGAGAGAATAAGCTTGTCAGTATCAGAAGCACTTATTTCAGGGCTTTCAAAGATAACTTTGTCCGAAGCACGATCCTCTGGCTGCTCTATGTGGCCTTTGTGGCCATGTGTATTCTGGATGTGAATGTGGCGATCAATCTGAATGGTTCCATCAGACCTGTTTTCATGGCAGCGCTGGGGGCGATTCTTTTTGTCATCACCATGATCCTCATCTACAGTCTCGCGATGAATGCCCGTTTCGTCAATTCTTTTGCAGATACACTGATCAAGAGCATGATGATCGCTGTGCTGAGTTTTCCATATACACTGACGATCTTTCTTCTGATCGTGGTGGCGATTGGCTTGACGATCAGCTCTTATTCTGCGATCCTGATCTCATTTTCAATCTGGATCACCATCGGTTTTGGACTGATCGGCTATATCAGTGCTATCTGTTTGCTCAGAGCTTTCAGACGCTTCACTTTCAAATCGGATCTTCCGGAGGATTCTGCAGAAGAGGAAATGTACAGAGCCCTGGAGGAAGATAAAAAATATAAAGAGTACAAAAAAGAACAGAAGAATAAGAGATAGGAGACCGGAAGATGTTTTTAATTGCACTGATCATATTGCTCTTCATCCTTTCAGTGTCACAGCTGAAGATGATCATGAAAAGAAAAACAGGCAACAATTCCTGGGGTGAGCCGGTTGTAACGGTCATCCAGATTCTTTTGATGATCTGCCTGGTGATCGCACTTGCCATGGATATGGCTATGTAAGCTGTCGGATGGATAGAGTAAAAATACAGAGAGTGAGATGTTTTTTATGAAAAAGAGATGGATCGCCGGCTTACTTGCCGGGGTCATGATGGCAGCCATGCTGACAGGCTGCGCTTCCAATACACAGGCACCGGACAAACCGGCGGCTGAAACAAAAGCAGAGACGACAGAGAGTCAGAAGGAAGCATCCCTGATCACCACAGAGGATATCCTGGACTGTCTTGAATACGATATCACCCAGTATGTCAAGCTGGGGGACTATATGGACCTTGAAGTGGATCTGGAAGACCAGATGGCTGTCAAGGATGAAGATGTGGAAGAGATGGTGAAAGCCTTCGCCTCCATGTATCCAAATGTTTATGAGCCTTCCGATAAGGAGGTGCTGGAAACCGGCGATGCAGCGATCATCGATTATGTGGGTTATCTGGATGGTCAGGAGTTTGATGGCGGCACTGCCATGGGCGCGACCCTGGTCATTGGCTCAGGCAGTTTTATCGATGGCTTTGAAGACCAGCTGATCGGTATGAAAGCCGGCCAGGAGCGGTCAATTGATGTGACTTTCCCTGAAAACTATGGGGTTGACAAGCTGAACGGTCAGGAAGTGACCTTTAAGGTCAACCTGAATGCGATCGAGACACCTGTACCGGTGACTTACGAGACAATCTCAGATAAATGGGTCATGGACAATTTCTCTGCGGAAGGTCTGACAGATCTTAAGAGCCTTCGCAGTTACCTGCACGATTATATCAAGAGTCTCAATGAGTCCGATCAGGATACAAAGATCCAGAATGCAATCATCGATAAAATCGTGGAAAACAGTGAGATCACGATTCCGGATGGTTACCTTGAGAAACGTATGGAACTTCACAAGGCCTCTGTCTATGCCGCCGTTGAAGAGAGCGGCCAGTCTTTTGAGGCACAGATGGGTCTTTCGGAAGAAGCCTTCCTTGAGGAACTTCCTGCCAACATGGAAAGACGTGTCATCAAGGACATGGTCCTTGAAGCACTGGTTGCGGATATGGGGATTGAGATCAAGGAAAGTGATTTCCATAACTATGTGATGACTTATATGAATTATTATGGCTTCAGTGAGCCGGACCAGCTCTATGCACAGTTTGCAAAGCTCAGTGAACTCGACGGCGAAGATTACTGCCTGCTCGGCTATGCCCAGCATCAGGCATGGATCGCCATCAGAAAATCAGCAAAGATACAGGGTCTTGGTGATTAATCACCGGATGAGATAAAGGAGGAGACCGACATGAAACTCAGACACAGAGGGTTTGTTGGACAGACAACACAGGAAGTAACCGCACGTGAGCCAAAACACCGCCTGCTTGCCAGAAAAGCGGCAGCTGAAGGTTTTGTTCTGCTCAAGAATGATGGCATGATGCTTCCGATCGCAAAAGAAACCAAACTTGGACTTTATGGTGCCGGTGCAGTCAAGACCATCAAGGGTGATACCGGTTCCGGGGATGTGAATGAACGTGACTGCGTGAATATTTACCAGGGTCTTTTAAACGCAGGCTATGAGGTGACAAGTGCCGACTGGCTGAAGGCTTATGAGAAGACTTATGATCAGGCAAGACTCGACTGGAGAGATGCTGTTTTTGCAAAAGAGGCAGCCCTCCCTGAGACGATGGAAAACCGTTTCTTTGAAGCCTATTCTTCCCTTCAGTTTATGGTTCCTTGCGGTGATCCGATCGATGAGGCTAAAGCCCTTTCCGACGGCGCGGACACAGCGATTTTTGTACTCAGCCGTGTTGCCGGTGAGAATTCAGACCGTCATGAAGTTCCGGGTGACTATTTTATTACAGATGAGGAACATGCCCTGATCGAGCAGGTCTGCAAGTGCTATGAGCGCGTTCTGCTTGTAATCAATACAGGTGGTCTGGTGGATCTGGCATTTATCGATGATTTCCCAAAGATCAAGGCCATTCTTCAGTTCATGCAGGCCGGACAGGAAGGCGGTAATGCCTTCGCCGATGTTATCTCCGGCGCAGTGACACCATCCGGTAAGATGACCGATTCCTGGGCACTTCATTACAGTGATTACCCAAATGCCGCTTATTTCTCAAGTGCCAGCGGCGATGTCCTTTATGAAAAATATTTAGAAGGTATCTATATGGGATACCGTTACTTTGATACATTTGATGTACCTGTGAGATATCCATTTGGTTTTGGTATGTCCTACACATCCTTCGATGTCAAGACTGACGAGATCCAGGTGGAAAACCCTGAAAGTCCTGTCATCTCCGTCAAGGTGACCGTGACAAATACAGGTGATACTTATGCAGGTAAAGAGGTGGTACAGGTCTATGTATCCTGTCCACAGGGAAGACTGACCAAAGAGTTTAAACGTCTTTCCAGTTTTGGCAAGACACAGGTGCTTGCACCTGGTCAGTCCCAGCAGATGACCATTTCCTTTAAGATGGAACAGCTGACTTCCTTCGATGAAGCCGCTTCCGCTTATGTTTATGAAAAAGGCCTTTATGGTATCTGGGTAGGTACCAGTGTAGCGGATGCCTCTCTTTCCGGTTCTCTTGATCTGACAGAGGATGTGACTTACTTTAAGGTTGGTAAGATCTGTCCTGTACAGGATCCTTTCGAGGAGCTCTGTCCTGATGCAGCACTGCTTGCAGCAAAGACAGCCTGCTGGCAGGCAGAAGCCAAGTCTCTTCCATGTGTCGTGATCGATGGTGGCAAGATCTGCACATCCGAAGCTTCCTATGCAGGTATTCCTGAGACATTTGATGGTGAGGCCGGTGCGATCCTTGAAAAGTTATCATTAGACCAGTTGGTAGCACTTGTGACAGGTGACCCGGGTATGGGTCAGGGCAGTGCCCTTGGTGCTGCAGGCCAGTCTGTACCGGGTGCAGCAGCAGAGACCACAAAAGCTGCTGAGGCAGATGGCGTTGCAAGTATCGTGCTTGCAGATGGTCCTGCCGGTCTGCGTCTCAATAAGACTTATGAAGTGAAGGATGGCATGATCCTGAAAAATGATTTCCTCGGTGCGCTTGAAGGCGGCTTCTTCTCAAAACCAAAAGAAGTGGAGGGCGATGTCTGGTATCAGTACTGTACAGCCATTCCTGTCGGCACCCTGCTGGCGCAGACATGGGATCTGGATCTGATCAAAGAGATCGGTGCCATGATCGCAGAGGAAATGACCCTCTTTGAGGTAACCTTATGGCTGGCTCCGGGTATGAATATCCACAGAAACCCACTGTGCGGCCGTAACTTTGAATACTATTCCGAAGACCCACTCCTTTCCGGTATGATGGCTGCTGCCATGACACTGGGTGTACAGAGCAAACCGGGCTGCGGCACAACGATCAAGCACTTTGCCCTCAACAACCAGGAAGACAACCGTATGGGCAGTGACTCCATGATCTCTGAGAGAACCCTCCGTGAGATCTATCTGAAGAACTTTGAGATCGCTGTTCGAAATGCTCAGCCAATGTCCATCATGACTTCCTACAACATGATCAATGGCGTGCATGCAGCGAACTGCTATGATACATGTACAAAAGCAACAAGAGATGAATGGGGCTTTGCAGGCGTCATTATGACAGACTGGACAACCACAACTGCTTCCACTGCAGGTATCTGTAATGCGGCAGGCTGTGTCCGTGCCGGTAACGACCTGACCATGCCGGGTGATCCTTCCGACCATGTGAGCATCCGAAGCGAACTGGCTGCCGGTACATTGTCCCTGAATGAGCTGAAGCGTTGTGCTTACAACACGATCAAGGTGATCCTTCAGTCCAACCAGTATGAAGATTGCACAAGTTACCTGGATCAGTTTGAAGGTCTGGATACTTATATGAATTGTCGCTAGTCAACCCAAACTTGAAAATACAGGTGAGAATGATGAGCAAGAGCAGAGAAGAGATCTTAGAGATCGTAGGTCAGATGACATTTGACGAAAAAATCCGTTGTTGTGCCCTCTATGAGGATCGTTTTGGCAACCTGCCAAGATTCGGAATCGCCTACAGAAGCTGTGATAATCCTTCCGGCGGCTGGTGTGATTACTTCCGTATCCCTCGTGAAGAGATGGCCGACCAGTTCTGGGGAACCTGTTTCCCACAGGCTGCCGCTGCCGGTGCAACATGGGATCCTGAGCTGGTCAGAGAAGTCGCTACCGCTCAGGGTAAGGAATTTAAGAACCAGGATATCGACATTGCCTTAAGACCGGGCGTCAACATGAAGAGAAGCCCGCTTGGCGGTCGTAACTTTGAGTATTATTCTGAAGATCCATGGCTGTCTTCAGAGATGGGTGCGGCTTACATCAATGGTCTTCAGAGCCAGCATGTCGCAGCCAACCTCAAGCACTTCGTGTGCAATAACCAGGAATATGAACGTATGACGACCAATGCGGTTGTCGATGAGCGTACCCTCAATGAGCTCTACCTCCGTGTGTTTGAACTGATCCTTCAGAAATCAGACCCATGGACGATCATGTCCTGCTATAACAAAGTCAATGGTTACTGGGTACACCAGCATCCATATATCATGAAAAAACTCCGTCAGGAATGGGGCTATAATGGCCTTGTGATGTCCGATGCCTTTGCTGTTCACTACAAAGAAGACAAAGTGGGCGGTCATAAAGCCGGTCTTGACGTCGAACTTGCAGAGGAGAATAACCATGTGGATCTCCTCAGAGACGCTTACCATAACGGTGATTTCACGGATGAAGAGCTGGATCGCATCGCTTACCATGTGGTGGATTGTTATTATAAGATCCATGATGGCTATGAAGTGCCTTCTCTTGACCTTACAGCCCATCATGCGATCGCCAAAAAGGCAGCCCAGGAAGGTACAGTCCTTCTTGAGAATGATGGTATTCTGCCACTGAAGGCATCCGAAATCAGTGACCTTGCCGTGATCGGTGCCTTTGCCAAAGCACCTTGCTACATGGGCGGCGGTTCCGGCCATATGAATGGTCATACACTGGACATTCCTGTGGAGGAACTTCAGAAGCATCTGGGCGATCAGGGAAGCTTTGCCTATGCAGCCGGTTACCAGATCAATGCAGGTTTCCCACCGGAAGATACCATGAGACCTGACCTCATTGAGGAAGCCGTGGAAGTGGCCAAGAAGGCCGGCCTGATCCTCATGTTTACAGGTTATCCATATGGTGTGGAGACAGAGGGTTATGACAGAACAGACCTTTTCCTGCCAAAGAGCCAGAGAGATCTTCTCGATGCGGTGCTTGCAGTGAATGAAAATGTGATCCTGATCATCAATACAGGTGCACCTGTGGATATCACCGCTTACAACAAGCGCGTGAAAGCCGTTCTTCAGGGCGGTTATTCAGGTGAGGCATCCGCTTCCGCCATGATGGATGTCATCTTTGGACTCTCCGAGCCTGGCGGCCGTCTGCCTGAGACTTACCCGTTAAGAGTGGAAGATACACCTGCTTACCTGAATCTGCCAAGCTATCCGGATACAATGCCGGATGTGGTTTATGGTGAGGGTCTCTATATTGGTTATAAATGGTATGATGCCCGTAAGATGGAAGTGGCTTATCCTTTCGGTTACGGTTTATCCTATACAACTTTTGAATACAGCGATATCACACTTGATCAGACTGAGATCGATAAAAACGGCAGCGTGACCGTTTCCTTTGATGTGAAGAATACAGGTGACAGAGATGGTTCAGATGTCGCTCAGATCTATGTCAGAGACGTTGAGTCCTCCATCCATCGTCCTGTCAGAGAGCTGAGAGGCTTTAAAAAGGTACATCTGAAAGCCGGCGAAAAGAAGAGGGTTTCTGTTACTCTGGACAGAAGAGCATTTGAGTTTTATACACCTGTTCTTCACAAATGGATCATCGAGGAGGGTGCCTTTGCGATCGAAGTAGGACGCAATGTCCGTGATATCAAACTGACAGCAGAAGTGATGGTTCATTCCGATGACAGAATCAAGTACTTCAGTTCCAATGTTCAGCTTGGCCAGTTTGTCAAGGACCCTCGTTTTGCGGACATCCTCAAGGGTGAATCCGACAGCATCCGCAATTTCTTCGATCCTGCACTGAATCCGGTCATCCCACTGGCACTGGCCATCCCATTCGGCCAGTTCTGTGATGCGGATCTGGGTCAGGGCCCAATGGACAAAGCGCTGGTACAGCGTATCTGTGACAAACTGAATCAGTAAGCTGCATCGGACCCTATCATTATCGAACTTTTTTTCATTTTTTCTTTGGAAAGCGTGCATATAGGACGGTCTATGTGTACGCTTTCTTTGCAACTTGTCCTTCTTTTTCTTGTCAGTAGGCGGGAAATACACTATAATTGTAGATGGATAGCTATGTCTTCATAGGTATTCTGTTTGAAGTGTGTCAAAAAACGTAAATCTACGATTGGCAATATTTATATAAAGGAGTGTTACAGATGAGTACAGATAAGTATAACAGCCCTCTTTCCGAGCGTTACGCAAGCAAAGAGATGCAGTATGTATTTTCACCTGATATGAAGTTCAGAACCTGGAGAAAACTCTGGATCGCTTTAGCTGAGACAGAACAGGAACTGGGCCTTCCGATTACTGATGAGCAGATCGCTGAGCTGAAGGCTGCTCAGGACGATATCAACTACGACGTGGCTAAGGCACGTGAAAAAGTGGTTCGTCACGATGTTATGTCCCACGTTTACGCTTATGGTCAGCTTTGCCCAAATGCAAAGGGTATCATCCATCTTGGTGCCACATCCTGTTATGTTGGTGACAACACAGATGTCATCATCATGAGAGAGGCACTTTACATTGTCCGCAAGAAACTGATCAATGTGATTGCAGAACTTTCCAAGTTTGCAATGAAGTATAAAGATCTTCCAACACTTGGCTTCACACATTTCCAGGCTGCACAGCCTACAACCGTTGGTAAGAGAGCTTCTCTCTGGCTCAACGAGCTGGTGATGGACCTTGATGATGTCAACTACATGATCAGCCAGATGAAGATGCTGGGTTCCAAGGGTACAACAGGTACACAGGCATCCTTCCTCGAGTTATTCGATGGCGATCACGAGAAATGTAAGGAAGCTGACAGAAGAATCGCAGCAAAGATGGGCTTTGATCAGTGCTTCCCTGTTTCCGGTCAGACTTATTCCAGAAAGCTGGATACAAGAGTTGTGAACGTTCTGGCAGGTATCGCTCAGAGTGCGCACAAGTTCTCCAACGATATCCGTCTGCTTCAGCACCTGAAGGAGATTGAAGAGCCATTTGAAAAGAGCCAGATCGGTTCCTCCGCAATGGCTTACAAGAGAAATCCAATGAGAAGTGAGCGTATCGCTTCCCTCTCCAGATATGTCATGGTGGATGTTTTAAACCCAGCGATCACAGCAGCAACACAGTGGTTTGAAAGAACACTGGATGACTCCGCAAACAAGCGTCTCTCCGTTCCTGAAGCTTTCCTTGCGATCGATGGTGTCCTTGATCTCTACCTCAATGTCGTTGATGGCCTTGTTGTTTATCCAAAGGTTATCGAGTCTCGTCTCATGAGCGAGCTGCCATTCATGGCTACAGAGAACATTATGATGGATGCTGTTAAGCGCGGCGGCGACAGACAGGAACTCCACGAGAGAATCCGTACACACTCCATGGCAGCAGGTAAGGTGGTTAAGGAAGAGGGTAAGCCAAACGATCTTCTTGAGAGAATCGCAGCAGACCCATCCTTCGGCATGACAATGGATCAGCTTCAGGCAATCATGAAGCCATCCAATTTCGTTGGCCGTGCACCTCAGCAGGTTGAAGAGTTTATCAACGAGGTGATCCAGCCAATCCTTGATGCCAATGCAGACATCCTTGGTATGACTGCAGAGATTTCCGTATAAAGAGGTGACCGCCGGTGATCGCTTTAGAGGTGACAGAAGCAGGAGATTTCATGCAGAAGCTCCTGGTAAAACAGGTCTTTGACCGCTTCTATCTGCTGGAAGCTGAGATTACAACTTTTTCCGTCTTCCGCATAGAAGGAGAATTAAACAAAGCGTATTTTA
>JAZUHQ010000341.1:0-3406 GCA_045641805.1 Lachnospiraceae bacterium | reverse complement strand
GCTGGCACTTAAGAGGTCGATACCCATCTCATCGACTTTGATCTCCTCATGGCCATAAGCCTGAACAGCATCTGTATGGAAAAGAATGCCCTTCTCATGGGCGATCTTACCGATCTGAGCGATTGGCTCTACGGTACCGATCTCATTGTTGGCAAACATGATGGAAATGAGGATTGTGTCCTCGCGAATCGCGTCTCTGACGGATTCAGGAGAAACGATACCGTTCTCATCAACATCCAGGTAGGTCACTTCGTACCCCTGCTTTTCAAGATACTCACAAGTATGTAAGATGGCATGATGCTCGATCTTGGATGTGATGATGTGTCTGCCTTTATCCTTTAAGGCTTCAGCCACACTCTTGAGTGCCCAGTTGTCGGACTCACTGCCGCCGCCTGTGAAATAGATCTCACGTGGCTTACAGCCCAGGAAATCTGCCACTGCCTGACGGGCATCTTCCACCGCTGTTTTAGCTTTGCCTGCAAAACGATACACACTGGAAGCGTTGCCATAGACTTCACTGAAGAATGGCAGCATGGCCTCCAGAACCTCTGGTTCTACTTTTGTCGTCGCTGCGTTGTCTAAATATATGATTTTATCCATTCGGATACCTCCTACTGTCTTTACAGTTTGTTTTTCATCTGTTATATTGTATCTATAGGATAAACCCATTCACCCGCCATGTCAATAGGTGAATGAGATATAGGAGGCATGTTTATGATTTCAACCAAGGGCAGATACGCCATTCGTATGATGATAGATTTAGCAGAACAGAACAGTGAAAACCCGGTCCCTCTGGATGCCATCGCAACCAGACAGGGCATTTCCAAAAAGTACCTGGAAAGTATCGTTAAGCTCCTTGTCAAGGGCAAGCTGGTCAAAGGGGCCAGCGGCAAAGGCGGCGGCTACTCACTCATCCGCAAACCGGAGGACTACCAGATCATGGAGATCTTAAACCTGACAGAGGGCACCATGGCTACCGTCTCCTGCCTGGAGGAAGGGGCTGAAAAGTGTCCGAGAATGGACCTTTGCAAAACCGTTTCCATGTGGAAGGGTTATGATGACCTGGTCCATGATTACTTCTCCAAGATCACAATTAAAGATTTACTGTAAGCGCAACAAAAAGGGCTTCCGGTTTTCCGGAAGCCCTTACTTTTTATAAGATTATTTACAAGCATCGACAAAGGCTTTAAAGAGCTTGCCCTGCTCTTCGCTGTCGTACATCATTTCAGGATGCCACTGAACAGCCACTACAAACTTGTGACCAGCTTTCTCAAAGCTCTCAACAACACCTTCTTCTGAATAACCGGTGATGACAACACCTTCACCAGGTTTGTCAACGGACTGATGATGATAGCTGTTTGTCATGATCTTCTTTTTGCCATAGATACCTTCGAGCATGCAGCCCTCAGAGAAATCCACACTATGCCAGCCCACGTTACGTGGATAGGAATCACCAAAGTGATGATAACCGCCTGGCACCTGTTTCTCGATATCCTGGATCAGTGTGCCGCCGTAAGCCACGTTCATGATCTGGATACCACGGCAGATACCGAGGATCGGCATATCAGGGTTCTGTGAACAGTACTGTGTCACAAAGATATCCTGCTCGTCACGCTCGATCGCAATCTCACCGCTGTAGAGATTGCGCTGACCATAGCGCATAGGATCAACGTCATGACCACCGGAAACAAGCACGCCGTCACAAAGGTCAAGCAGTGGCTTGAGATTTTCGAAATCATATGTCTGTGGAATCAGCATTGGGATACCGCCGGCCTTCTCAATGGCTTTGACATAGTCACCTGCCACATAGTTGAAGTCCTGACCTAAGATTCCGAGACCGCATGTACGTCCTACATGGTCTGCGTAGTTATAGTTTACTGTAATACCAATCAGTGGTTTTTTCATTATTTACCATTCTCCTTCTCAAGTGCAACCCATTTAGCCCACTTCTCTGTCTCCCATCTCTTTGTATCGGAGAAGTACTCTTTGTGAAGCTCAACGATCTGCTTGTAGCACCAGTATACACCAAGCATGTTAACGAGTGTGTAAACACCTGCGAAGAAGTCAACGTAACCGATCAGAGCATCGATACCGATCATACCACCACCAAGGATGAGAACGAGCATGATCCATCTGCAGTATGCACCACCCTTATCACCGAAGAAACGAACGAACTGCTTCTCTGTGAACTCGATCTGTGCACAAGCTGTTGTGAATGTGAAGAGAACAACAGCTACAGTTACAAGAAGAGAACCGATTGTACCAAGGTTGTTACCGAAAGCTGTTGCTGTCATAACGGATGGCGCAATACCTTCTGCTGTCCAGACACCGGATGTAAGGATAACAAGACATGTCAGTGTACAAACAACGATTGTATCGAAGAATACTTCGAATACAGCCCACATGGACTGCTGGATTGGATGATTAACATCAGCTACGGCATGAGTGATTGTTGTAACACCAGTACCTGCATCGTTAGAGTAGCAACCACGAGCAACACCCCAACGGATACTCTGTGTAACGATCGCACCTGCGAAACCACCAACTGCTGCCTTACCTGTGAATGCGCAAGCAAAGATAGAAGCGATCGCGCCAGGAACTGCTGTGATGTTCATAAGGATAACGATGATAGCGCCAAGCATGTAGAGACCGGACATGATAGGAACGAGCTTCTCTGTTACGGAAAGAAGGGACTTCATACCACCGATAACAACAACGCCAACAAGAACTGTCACGATGATTGTTGTGATTGTACGAGGAGCGCCAAGACCAGCAAGATTATCTACACCGGAACCGATCTGTGCAGAAGCTGCAAGGAAGAGACAGATGATACAGATAACTGCATATACAGGAGAGATCCATTTCCAGCCTGTACCTTCTGAAAGGTAGATCTGTGGACCGCCTTCCCACTCGCCTTTACTGTTGATACGACGATACTTCATAGCCATTGTTGTCTCACAGTATTTAACAACTGCACAAACAAGACCGGAGAGCCAGAGCCAGAATACACCACCAGGACCACCGAAAGCGATCGCCATGGCTGTACCGATGATGTTACCTGCACCAAGTGTGGATGCAAGCGCACCGGTTACGGCCTGCCAGCTGGAGAACTTACCGTCTTCTGCTTTTTTACCAAAACCTTTGAAAATTGTGTTCTTAAGGATAAAACCAAGTTTTGTGAACTGTGGGAATCCTAAGAAAAGGGACATAACGAAACCGCCGCCCACGATCCAGATCAGCATTGGGATACCCCAGAGCCAGTCTGTGAATGCTAAGATAGCACTAAGAATTGCCTGCATAACATTTCCTCCATATAAAAATATAATATTTTTCGTGGTAGCACTGTAACCCTCGAAAGTGCTACTCGATGGAGATACTTTATCAGATTTTCCCTTGTTTTTCAATG
>JAZUHQ010000340.1:0-3545 GCA_045641805.1 Lachnospiraceae bacterium | reverse complement strand
CTTTCAGTGCCACAGGCAAAGCCCTCCTCGGCGGTTATATGCAGGAGGTGCTGGCAACGGCTCTTAAGGTAGCAGAGTCCAATGCCTGCATGTGTAAGATCGTGGCAGCACCGACAGCCGGTGCCTGCGGTGTGCTCCCTGCGGTTTTAGTGCCGCTCTATAAGAGGGGAGAAGCGACCGAGGAAGAGATGATCAAGACGCTTTTTGTGGCGGCGGGTATCGGTATCGTCATCGGCTACAGAGCCTGCATTGCCGGTGCATCCGGCGGCTGTCAGGCTGAGATCGGTTCCGCTTCCGCCATGGCAGCAGGTGCCCTTGTCTATCTCCGTGGCGGCAGCAATGAAGCGGTTGGCCATGCAGTGGCAATGGCGCTTAAAAATCTGATGGGTCTGATCTGTGACCCGATCGCCGGTCTTGTAGAAGTCCCTTGTGTCAAGCGTAACGTGATTGGTGCCTCCAACGCGGTTTCCTGTGCAGATATGGCCATGGCAGGCATTACCAGCCGTGTCCCTGTGGATGAAGTGATCGACTGTATGGGCGTGGTGGGTTCCAAGATGCCGTTCGAGTTCAAGGAGACAGCTCTGGGCGGTCTCGCAGCTACTCCGTTTGGTAACATGATCAAAGAAAAAATGCGAGTGAAATAATCTTAATATTGCAGGATGGTAAATGCAATATTGCATAAAAATAGATTATACGAGGCATATGACTTGCTCATATGCGGTTTCTTCTGTATAATATATGCAGAACCGAAGCTTATATACGGAAAAATAGTGAGTGTAAAGGCGCGTTCGTAAGAACGTGCCTTTTTCGTATAGAAGCTTAAATAATAAAGAAAGAGGGTAATCGATGATGATGAAAAACACCATCTGGATCACAGGTGCCGGCGGCAGACTTGGTAAGAAACTGACAAAAGCCCTGAAAAAAGATCTGAACAACAAGATTTTTGCAACAGATATGGATGTAGATATCACAGACTGGAAAGCCGTTGAGCAGGCAGGCAAGATCTACAGACCAACGATTATTATCAACTGCGCAAGTATCTCCGATGCAGCATACTGCGAAGACCACCGCGTAGAAGCATACCGTGTCAACACACTGGGTGCAAGAAATATGGCGCAGATCTCCAGACAGTACAATGCCAAGATCATTCATCTGTCCACAGATGATGTCTTTTCCGGCGAGAATGACAGAGCAAAAAATGAGTTTGATGTCCCTACACCAAAGACAGTATATGGTCAGTCCAAGCTGGCAGGCGAAGCTTTTGTCAGAGAGCTGAATCCTAAGCATCTGATTATCCGCAGCTCCTGGGTATATGGTGCCGGCGATGACTACTTCACAACGGTTGTAGAGAAGGGTAAGGCGGGTGAGCATTTCTCCGCAGCACTTGATAAGATCAGTACACCAACATGCGTGGATGATCTGGTTGAGTTCTTCAAAGTCCTGATCGACAGTGAAGAGTACGGTATCTTCCACGCTTCCAGTGAAGGTATGTGTTCTCGTCACCAGTTCGCGCATACGATCCTGCAGCTGATGGGTTATGATATTTCCTTATGTGACGGCATCTTTGCCGGTGGTACAGGCCTTAAAAAATCTACAGTTCTTGAGAACCTGATGATGGAGGCAACCGGTATTTACAAGATGCCTGAATGGCAGGATGCCCTGACTACATACGTTGAAAAACTGAAGAAATAGGAGGAGACACCATGTCAGAAATGAATGAAAAGAAAAAAATGGGACTGACCACGAAGATTTTCATTGGTCTGATCGGCGGTCTCATCGTTGGTATTATTTTTAACCTGTTTATTCCGCACTCATACGTGAGAGATACTGTTTTTGTCAATGGTATTTTCTATGTCATTGGTCAGGGCTTTATCAGACTCATGAAGATGCTGGTTGTGCCACTGGTATTCTGCTCTCTTGTATGTGGTGCTTCTTCCATCGGTGATACCAAGGCACTTGGTAAAGTTGGCGGTAAGACCATCGCTTTCTACCTTTGTACAACAGCGCTTGCAGTTACAGTAGCGATCACGGTGGCTTCCCTTGTCAGACCGGGTATCGGCCTTGATATGTCTTCCATCGAAGCTGCGGATGTCACTGCTTCTGCCAATACATCTGCCACAGATACACTGCTCAATATCATTCCTGAGAACCCAATCGGTGCTCTGGCAAATGGTACCATGCTTCAGATCATTCTCTTCGCACTGATCGTTGGTATCCTTCTTGCAAAGATGGGTGAGCGTGCCGGCATGATCGCAAACCTCCTCAATCAGTGTAATGACCTGATGATGGAAATGACAACCATGGTTATGGGCTTTGCGCCGATCGGTGTCTTCTGCATGATCGCAAGAACCTTCTCCAACCTTGGTTTCGATGCCTTCCTGCCACTGCTCAAGTACATGGGCAGCGTTACACTTGGTCTTGCGATCCAGTGCTTCGGCGTTTACATGCTCCTGCTCCTGGTGTTCACAAGACTGAACCCTGTGAAGTTCCTCAAAAAGTTCTTCCCTGTTATGGCATTTGCATTCTCCACATCCACATCCAACGCAACGATCCCAATGAATATCGATACACTGTCCGATAAGATCGGTGTATCCAGAAAGATTGCTTCTTTCACCATTCCTCTTGGTGCAACCATCAACATGGATGGTACTTCCATCATGCAGGGTGTTGCCGTTGTATTCGCAGCTCAGGCTTATGGTATCCACTTAGGTCTGACAGGTTATCTGACAGTTATCGCGACAGCGACACTGGCTTCCATCGGTACAGCTGGTATTCCATCTGTAGGTCTTGTTACACTCTCCATGGTATTTACATCCGTCGGTCTTCCTGTTGAAGCCATCGGTCTTATCATGGGTATCGACCGTATCCTGGATATGCTCCGTACCGCTGTTAATATCACAGGTGATGCGATCTGTACAACCATCATCGCACACCAGAACGGTGATCTTGACAGAGACCTCTTCAATGCAACGATCGTGGAAGAGGACTAAATACGATACCAATACTAAACCTGGTTTGCTTTTAACGAATGATAAAAGTAAACCAGGTTTTTTTGCTAAATATGGACATAGTCAGGCCCATTCTTAAAATCTTGTCCTCTATATATCAAATAGATATGATGAATATATAGTATATAGAAGACAACGAAGGGAGTGGAACGAATGATTGATGACGATAAACTGCAAGGCGGTTTAGATCACAGCTATACGGCTGAGGATGTCAAACCCAATGTAATAAAAGATGCGTCCTATGATTATGGTAATCGGAGTTATGAACATCAAACGGTGGACGATTACTATCAACTGCCTGACGATCGAAGAGCAGAGTTGATCGATGGCCTGTTCTATGATATGGCACCGCCGTCTACCCTTCATCAGGAGATTGTTCATTTGGTGGATATGGCTTTCTCGTTATTTATCATGCAGAAGGGGAAAGGATGTACCGTTCTCGAAAGTCCGATCGGTGTCCAGATCGGGTGTGATGATACCAATATGCTGGAGCCGGATCTGGTTGTGGTATGTCAAAGGGAGAAGATCAGAAAATCC
>JAZUHQ010000339.1:0-2225 GCA_045641805.1 Lachnospiraceae bacterium | reverse complement strand
CAATATTGAAACTGGCCATACCGATCATGGCTTCTTCTTTTTTAGGTACCCTCTATAACATCTGCGATATGGCCTGGGTAGGCACTCTGGGTGCCAGAACAGTGGCAGGTGTCGGTGTGGGTGGTATGTATATGTGGCTGGCCAGCGGATTGGCTACCCTGCCAAGAATGGGTGGTCAGGTCATGACAGCTCAGGCGATCGGTTCAGGTGACCGAAAGAAAGCTGAAAACTACGCAAGAGCCGCCATTCACCTGATTCTCTTATTCGGTCTCCTCTTCGGAGCGGCAGCGCTTCTGTTTACGCCTCAGCTGGTTCATTTCTTTCATCTTCAGGATGAACTGTCAGAGACCATTGCCTTAAACTACATGCGGATCACCTGCGGACCGATCATTTTCAACTTCCTGAACTTTACACTGACCGGCCTTTACACTGCGGATGGTGATTCCAAGACACCGATGATCGCCAATTTCATCGGTCTGATCTTCAACATGATTCTGGATCCTCTGCTGATCCTGGGCATAGGTTTCTTCCCGAGATTGGAAGCGGTGGGTGCAGCCCTTGCAACTATTATCGCCCAGATGCTGGTCGCTCTGATCATGTGTATGCGTATGAAGAGCACTAAGACCAGTGCACAGATTTTCAAGAATCAGCACTATCTGAAACCATGTATGAAAAGTGAATATCACAAGATCATTGAGATCGGTGCACCCGCAGCGATCCAGTCCATGGTCTTTTGCTTTATCTCCATGATCCTGACACGTTTTGTCTCCACCTTCGGCGCAGAAGCCTTTGCTGTTGCCCGTGTGGGCGGCCAGATCGAGTCCATCTCATGGAATACGGGAGACGGTTTCTCAGCCGCCATCAACTCTTTCTGCGGACAGAACTTCGGAGCACGTGCTTATGACCGTATCCGAAAGGGCTATCATTTCTCCCTGATTACATCCTTTGCATGGGGCTGTCTGGTCTTTCTGGCTTTTGTCTTCCTGCCGGGACCGATTTCCGGTGTCTTTTTCCATGAAGAAAAGGCCATTGCCATCTCCATCACTTACCTGATCATTATCGGCTTTTCAGAGCCATTTATGATGGCAGAGATTGTGACCTCCGGTGCCTTATCCGGACTTGGCCTGACCAGACTCTGCAGCATCATCTCCGTGACACTCACGGGTATTCGTATTCCGATCGCTTTTGTCCTGATGCGGACACCACTTGGTCTGAATGGTATCTGGTGGACCTTTACCATCACCAGCATTTTAAAAGGCATTGTCTTTACCGCGACTTTTTTACGTGGCAAATGGCAGCTTGCAGAATAATGTTGTTGAATACAGAGAGAATATACAAAAAGAAGGTGAGACGATTTTGGTCGTCCCGCCTTCTTTTTGTATCCTATACTACTTGCAAAGTTCTTCAGCCAGAGCCTCGATCTCAGCAAGGTTTTTGTCATTCACTGCAGAACGAATCGTCACTACATTCTGTGCATAAACCATATCCTTGCTCTCTGCAAGCATGCGTTCCATCACACGCTTTGCCTGTGGTGCCCATGTACCATTCTCAATAAAGCCAATGGTACGATTCTGGTAACCACGCTCTGTCAGTGCATGGATAAAGGCATGCATACATGGGAATACATCTGCATTGTAGGTAACGGAAGCAAGTACCAGTTTGCTGTAACGGAATGCATCTTCTACGCACTCAGCCATATCTTCTCTTGCAAGATCTGCAAGAACTACTTTTGGACAACCCTTCTCTTCTAACTTAGCCGCCAGAAGTTCTGCTGCTTTCTTTGTATTACCATAGATAGAAGCATAGGCGATCAGAACACCTTCTTCTTCCGGTCTGTAAGAAGACCAGATATCATATTTCTCAATGTAATGTCCAAGATGATCTGTAAGAACCGGGCCATGCAGTGGGCAGATGATCTGAATATCAAGTGTCGCTGCTGCTTTGAGAAGCTTCTGAACAGGACCGCCGTATTTGCCAACGATACCGATGTAGTAACGTCTTGCTTCGCAATCCCAGTCTTCCTCTACATCAAGTGCACCAAACTTACCAAAGCCGTCTGCGGAGAAGAGGACCTTGTCTGTGCTGTCATATGTCACCATAACCTCTGGCCAGTGTACAAGCGGTGCAAATACAAAAGTCAGTGTATGTTTGCCAAGGCTTAAGCTCTCTCTGTCCTTAACAACCAGGCGCTTTTCGATGGATGCATATGGGAAGAACTGCTCCAT
>JAZUHQ010000338.1:0-8103 GCA_045641805.1 Lachnospiraceae bacterium | reverse complement strand
ATCTCTTCTTCAAGAGGGATATGATGCTGCCTGTTCATGCCAAGTATGCGGACACTGTAGGCACCGGCACGCTGCCATTCCTCGGTAGCACGTAAAACAGTATAGTCTTTGATTTTGGATTGTGTCATGAGCTTATGTCTTTCTTAAGATTGTTTTTCTGAATCAGAGTATAGCATAAATGTGCAGACATGTCATAGATATGTCTGTCAGTTCTTGCTATTACGCTTCATCCGGCTGCTGACCATCATGGGCCAGCCACTGGCATTCAGTGATCTCCATGTCCGTGAAGGTCGCTTTAAAGGAGGAATCCTCCGGACTGCAGGCGTAAATACCAAAAGTGATGTCGTCTGTTGCGTCCCACATATGGCAGACACGCATCTGTGAGAAGTTGGTGCCATCGGTCGAGCATTCGAGACAGAAATCATCTTCACGTCTGCTGAAACGGTACCACATCGATTTGATCGAAGCATCGATGGCGGTAGTTGCCCAGTCGGAGTAACCATGGTTGGTGACAACACTGCCAAGGTGCTGGAACTGGTCATTCTCGTACTCGATGGAAGCCTTCAGCCAGTTGTCACTGTCCAGATACATCACCACGCCACACTGGTCAAAACGGTGCTTGCTCTCAAAGGAGGTCTTCACGATAAATGAGAAGAACTGTTCCTTTGTGCGCATCTGAAGAGCAGGCGCATTGTCATTTCTGAAATGATAGTAAGTTCTCTGCCACAGATCGGTGTGGGGATCGGTGATGATCTCGATCTTGTCATCTGCGATCGTATAGTTTTTAGGTGCACGTGTCCATTCGAGCTTTTTTGTATCAAACATAAATAGAATCTCCTTAATGATTAAACTTTGTAAACGACTTCGAATTCTTCACAGACGATCTGCTTGCATGTCTTTGCCTTCTTTCCCAAAATCTTTTTATCAGTCATAGTATACCATAGTCTGGATGAATCCTCCACCTTTTCGATTTGACATCCCTTCCCAGTCTTGCTAAAATTGTCTTGAATAATTGAATTCAATTGATAGGGAAACCCTTCCGGATTCCTATTTCTGATAGAGCAGCAGTACACCGCCCGGCGGTGAAAGGAGAGGACAGCATGAATGGAAATATTTTAGTGACAGGTGCCACCGGATTTGTGGGAACAGAGGTCGCTGCAAGGTTACTTTCTGAGACGGAGAGTGTGATCTATGTGATGGTTCGCGCCAGAGATATGGATCATGCCACCATGCGTTTAAAAGCCGCATGGAAAGATCAAAAGGCCTTGTATGACAGTATCGGCAAACGCGTAATCCCTGTGATCGGTGATTTTGAAAAAGCAGATCTTGGAATGCCAAAGGCCAAGGCTCAGCAGCTGGCTGCACAGATCGGCATTATCATTCATTCCGGTGCAGATGTGGCCGTCATGAAATCCAGAAAAGAACTCATGGAAAGCAACCGAAATGGTACGGGCAACCTTCTCCGCTTTGCCCGCTATATTCAGAAGCACCACCACTTTGAGCGTTTCATTCAGATCTCGACAGCCTACGTTGCCGGCACAAAGACAGGCTTTATTATGGAGGAAGGAGAAGCGGCAGAGCGCTTCAGTGGTTACTATGAAGAGAGTAAGGCAGCGGCAGAAGCCCTGGTCAGAAAAGCGGGCCTTCCTTACAGTATCTGCCGTCCTGGCATGATCATCGGTTCCACCGTAGATGGCCATATCCGTAGTTTTAACACGATCTATTATGTCATGAAGCTCATTCTGACTGGTAAGCTCCCTGTGCTTCCGATCGCCAGAGACCATAAGCTGAACGTGATTCCTGTGGACTATGTGGCAGAAGCCGTTGTCAAGATCTCGGATGATCCTAAGGCAGAAGGAAAGACTTTCCATCTGACAACCCCTCAGTCACTCTGCCCGACTGCAGGTGACCTGATCGATGCCTTAAAAGCGTGGGCTGAAAAGAACCTTGGGTATAAGGTAGGTCCGATTCAGTTCCTACCTGTTCCTGCTCTTAAAAAAGCCGGTCTTTCCTATAACAAACAGAAAGATGCGAAGAAGAAAGGGTTGACATCCAACCTGCTGGCCTTAATGCCATACTTTTTCGATGACCATATTTTTGACAGAACCAACACGGATGCCCTTGTGGGTGCCTATACCAAAGACTGGAAGGATTACATTGATGTCATCATGGCCTATGCCTGCAGCAAGAACTTTATGAAGCAGACAGAGGATACTGTTTTTGAGCAGGCCATGAAGCGAAGAGAGAGTAAAGCCTATCCGGTGACTTACTATGATGTCAAGGCCGATGCCATTGTCCCGATGTCCGGTCCTGAAATGAACAGAAAGATCTTGAAGATTGCAGGTGCCCTTCAGGCCAATGGTGTTGTTCCGGGTATGAAGATAGCCATGACCGGTATCAACTGTACCGATTACATTGCCCTGGATATGGCGATTGGTCTTTGCGGCGCAGTCAGTGTTCCAATTTATTACACAGCACCTGTAGATGAGATCAACCTGCTTCTTGAAAAGAGCGGTGCCTCCTGGTTCTTCATTGGGGACACCCGTATCATGAAACAGGCATCCGGACTCAAAACAAGTGCCAAGACCGTGACCTTCGGTGTGGCAGACGGTATTTATGAGGAAGGCATTCTTTCCTGGAGTGATTTTACAGGGGTGGGTGATGAGCCATACACACCTGTCTCTGTCGATCCGAATGCACTGGCGACGATCCGCTATACTTCCGGTACGACCGGTGAGCCAAAGGGTGTCATGTTTTCATTTAAGCAGCTGCAGTGGATGGGCGAGGTCCTGACCAACCTTCTTTCCTGGAAGGAGCGCAATACGATGATGCGTTACCTTTCCTTCCTGCCACAGAGCCATGTGGTGGAAGGTATTCTGGCCTCCTATGCCCCTTACTACATGCTCTGTAAAGTAGAACTCTATTACCTGAATGATTTTGGTGCACTGACCGAGGCACTGCCAAAGGTCAGACCGACCGTCTTTTTCTCTGTCCCACGTTTCTATGAGAAAGTATGGCAGCAGCTGACAGAGAATCAGTTTGGACAGCAATGGCTGTCCATGGAGGATGGTATACAGAAGACGATCCTTGGCCAGGTGGTTAAACGCGTCATCCTGAAAAAGGCGGGCCTGGATGCCTGTGGACAGCTGATCGTCGGTTCAGCGCCTGTCAGCGAGGAATTGCTCTTAAGTTACCGCAAACTGGGAATCGAAGTGCACAATGCCTACGGACAGACCGAAGCGCCGCTGATCACGATCAACCGAAACGGGGACAACATCATTCCTACGATCGGCACACCGCTGCCTGAGACGGAAGTGGAGATTGCTGAGGATGGTGAACTGATCGTACGAGGACCACAGGTGGCACTTGGCTATTATGGACTGGATACAGATACTATTCGTGACGGTGTCTTAAAGACCGGTGACCTTGGTACAATGGAAGAGCGAGCGCATATCCGTCTGATCGGACGTAAGAAAGAGATGATCGTCACTTCTTACGGTAAAAATATCAACTGTTCCAAGATCGAGGAGCGTCTGAAAAACATACCGGAGGTATCCGAGGCGGTGCTCATTGGAGAGAACAGACCTTACTGCACTGCACTCGTATGGCTTGAGGGCGCAGACAGCCTGTCACAAGAGAAAATAAAAGCAATGAACGAAAAACTTTCCCATCCTGAAACGATCCGAAAATGGACCGTGATCGAAAAGCCGCTCAGTATTGCAGATGGCGAACTGACACCTAATCTGAAAGTCAGACGCGGCGTGGTGGAAGATCATTATAGAGAAGCAATAGAAAAGATGTATGAATAAAGTAACAGATCAAATGCGTGGATGGATAGAAGACTTGGTCGTCAAAGGCCTTCACCTGATGACCGCCAGGGCCATGGGTGTTTCCATCAAAGATGCCGGCATCCTTCCGAAAGGAAAGATCCGGGGCTATTGGAAACAGGCTCTGCCGGACTATGCAACTTTTACAAGAGTGCAGATGGCAAAGACCTCAAAAGATGAGATGAAAAGGGTACGCAGACACATGTACCGAACCTCCAGAAAACTGGGGACACTGATCCGGCATCTTCTTTGGATCCGATCGGAAGAAAGGGCAAGAAAGGTTATTTTTTATCTTTACCGCTGCATCGGTATCGATATGACAGCCAATGACAAAGGGGAATATATTGTCCATGCCTGCTATTTCAGCAGAACCTATTCTCCTTATATGTGCCAGGTAATGTCTGCCATGGATAAGGGTGTGTTTGCAGGCATTTTCGGAGGGAAACAGTTATCCTTTGAAAAACGACTGACAGAAGGCAGCGATTGTTGTTTGGCAACACTGAAATAGATGGTTTTCATGAAAATTGTAGGGGCAATAAGATGGAAACAGAGGAAAAAACAATGACAAAAAAGAAAACAGTATTAGTGATCGGTACAGGTGCCGGCGGTGCCGCAGCGGCAAGAGAATTACAGGGAGACTTCCAGGTGACGATTCTGGAGAGTGGCAGCGCTTTCCATGCATTTCCATATAAGCTGGTAAATGTATTGGAAAAACTTCGCAGAACAGGACTCTTTTTTGATGAGAGACTGATCACACTGCTCCTCCCCAACATGCTGATCGATAAGAGTAAAGATATGGTCCTTGTCCGTGGTAAGGGTATCGGCGGTACGACGACACTGGCGACAGGCAATGCAGTTCGCTATGATGGTGACCTTAAAGCCATGGGTATCGACCTGGATGAGGAATTTGAAACCATTTATCAGACACTTCCAATCACGACGGACCACAAAGAACGCTGGACAAAGACAACGAAACATATGTATCATGTCTTCAAAAAGATGGGACTTGAGCCGATGGTGACACCAAAACTCCTGAGACCAAAGCAGTGTATCGGCTGTGGTCACTGTGCGATCGGTTGTCCGACAGGGGCTAAATGGGATACAAGAGAGTGGATCGACGAAGCGGTAGCAGCAGGCGCAGAACTTGTAACCGGCTGTAAGGTTGAAAAGCTGATCATCAAAGATGGCCGTGTGAGCGGGGTTGTGGCAAAGAAAGGCCTGGTCAAAAAGACTTTTGAAGCGGATATGGTCGTTCTGGCAGCAGGTGGTATGGGTACCCCTGTGATCCTTGAAAACTCCGGTATTGCTTGCCAGGAGACTTTCTTTGTAGATCCTGTCCTCTGTGTGGCAGTACCGATCAAGGGTTACCGTCAGGACAGACAGCTGCTGATGCCTTTCATCAGCCAGCAGGAAGGCTATATCCTGTCTCCATATATGGACTATCTGAGCTTCTTCTTTAATAAGAAGTGGAGACTTCCAATGCGCCGTATCGTCAGTATCATGATCAAACAGGCGGATGAGGAAGTAGGCAGCTGCATCGGAAAACCTGTTCCAAAGACACTGACAGACTATGATCATGAGGTCCTGGATAGGGCTGCAGAAAAGTCCAAAGAGATTCTGCTGGCCATGGGTGCCAAAGAAGAGGATATATTCCTTGGTACCGTCAATGCAGGTCATCCGGGTGGTATGCTGCCACTGACCGAAGCAGAAAAGGAGACCTTGCATCACGCCGGTCTTCCTGAAAATCTGTATGTGGCAGATGCGACACTGCTGCCTAAATCCATGGGTAACCCACCGATCCTGACAATCATGGCATTGTCCATGAAGATCGCCAAGAAGATCAAAATGGTGATGAATGAAGAATAGGCCATCTGGGTAATCCCCAGGTGGCCTTTTGTGGTATAATTTCAGACTGTTTTTGTTAGATTCTTATTAATCCTCTTTTTTATTAAATCTTCTAGAATCCCTTTCTGTAAAGAAGATAAGAGTAAACGCATGGGATAAGAATCATGCATACAGCAGGAACTGTAATGAGAGCGGAAGGGAGATTTAAAAGGCTGATGATGATGATCAGGAAACCACCAAGAATCCATAAAGGACCAGCCATACGATGGGTTCTGTTCCAGTTCTCTTCATTGTTCAGTGTCCAAGGAAGCTTAATACCTACTGTATAGCTCTGAACTGCCTTTGGCAGGTAATTGCCAATCGCAATGAATAGAAGACCCAAAAATGCAGGAGCGATTCTGGCAACAGGAACCTGTTTGCCGATAGCGCTTGAAAGTGTGGTCAGGGAACAGAAAAGGCTGACAGCAGGGATGATCCAGTGACAGAGTGTCTTGATTTTGTTGTCCATGTTGTTGTATTTAGGGTCAATCTTTAAGAGGACCGGGAAAAACAGATTGACGATCACTAAAACACCAGGGAATACAATCGTGCCTACAAATTTGGACTGCCATCCGTTTGGATTGCCGGCACCATCCCAGTGTGTAACGACCTGATCAGGAAGGCTAGGATATAAAATGCCAGCGATAATGATTGGGATCAGACATACAAGCGTTGTAAGAATCGTAGTCGTTAATGTTTTATTGTTTTTCATGATTAGAATCTCCTTTCAGTGCATTCAGCCATAAGAGGACTTCTTCTAAAACAGAAGTATTCAGGCTGTAATAGATAAAGTTTTTTTGCTTGGATTCCCGTATCAGCTCTGTCTTTTTGAGCTGACTCAGGTGATGGGAGATGGTTGCTCCCGTCATGTCGAAGTTAGAGGCAATCTCACCGGCAGTCATGCTGCCATTTTTCAGAAGGTTTAAAATAGCTCTTCTGGTAGGATCGGAGAGTGCTTTCATTGTGTCATTAAAAACCATGAGAACTCCTTTCTATAGAATGATTTGTTGTTTTTCTAAGATGTCTGAGAAGTATTTAGATGTTTATCTAAATACAGCATATACCCGGCAAATGGGAAAGTCAACAGTTATTTAGAGAATCGTCTAAATAGACAAAAATCTAAATAGATATTTATCTATTTAGATGAATATCTAAATGAATGGCATGCAAAGAGCCTGCAAAAGCAGGCTCAAATAACTATTCTTAATCATAATCAGGTGTCGATTCTCACAATCTCAGCGAGTGCTTTGTTTCGATAGACCAGATCATTTCTGACGGTAAATCCATGGTTCTCCCAGAAATCATTGCCGCTTGTATTTCTGTCAAAAACCACTAATGCGGCTTTGTTGATGCCAAGCAAGGAGAGTTCGCTTAAGGCGCGGTCTACCAATTGTGTGGCAATCCCTTGTTTTCTGTGATCAGGATGAACGGCTGTATGGTAAATATAGGCACGCCTGCCATCATTACCTGCCATGATCACACCGACGATTGTGGCACCTTCGAGTGCTACAAAGCAGGTGTCAGGATTTCTCTGAATAAATTGGTCGATACCATCTCTGGAGTCATCCAGATTGTTTAATCCCATGCCTTGACAGGACATCCATAATGAATAGACGGCATCATAGTCGTTGATTGTCATTTTTCTTATCAATATCATAGTATTCTTTTCTATATCGAGTATGGGTAGGAATTGTCCTCTAGACAATAGTTCTGGTGTCTCAACCTAAGCCCGAGATAAGAGGACCACGGATTCTACGTGGTCTGTCCATGGAAACATGTCTACAGGCTGGATCTTTTCCGGTTTATAGTGGTAATTCTTAAAGAATTCGAGGTCTCGTGCCAGTGTGACCGGATTGCAGGAAACATAAACAATGCGTTTTGGCTTGATAGAGATAGCCGCCTTGATGAAGTCCTTGGTGGAGCCTGCTCTTGGTGGATCCATGAAGATCACATCTGCTTTTTCCTTGTGTTCAGCCATGCCTACCATAAATTCGGTCGCATCCTGGTGGATGAAGGAAATGTTCTTAACTTCATTGTGCTTGGCATTACCCTTGGCATCCTTGACAGATTCTGGGTTTAATTCAACACCAATGACTTTGCCTGCACTTTCAGCTGCGATCATACCGATCGTACCGATACCACAGTAAGTATCCAGTACAGTTTCCTTTCCTGTAAGGCCCGCATACTCAATCGCTGTACGGTAGAGTACCTTGGTCTGTACAGGATTGATCTGATAGAAAGCAGAAGGGGAGAGCGCAAATGTCTTGCCAAGCAGTTTATCTACAATGTAACCCTTGCCATAAAGGGTGATATTTCTTGGTCCGAGGACCATGCTGGTCTTAAGATCATTCACATTGAGAACAACCGTCGTGATCTCAGGGTGCTCCTTGCG
>JAZUHQ010000337.1:0-6791 GCA_045641805.1 Lachnospiraceae bacterium | reverse complement strand
CATGGCTACGATCCGACTTATGTGGAAGACGACGAAGAGATGAGAGAAATGCTCAAGGAAGAGCTCTCCCAGGCAAAGTCTGATGTTGTCAGAATCGAGCAGGAGCTCAAGATCCTTCTTATTCCTAAGGATCCAATGGATGAGAAGAACGTTATCGTGGAGATCCGTGCCGGCGCAGGCGGCGATGAGTCCGCACTTTTTGCAGCTGAGCTTTACCGTATGTATGCGAAGTATGCAGATTCCAAGCGCTGGAAGATCGAAATGATGGATGTCAGCGAAAATGGTATCGGCGGTTTCAAGGAATGTGTCTTCATGATCAATGGTAACCAGGTATATTCCCGTATGAAATACGAGTCCGGTGTACACCGTGTTCAGCATGTCCCTGAGACAGAGTCCGGCGGCCGTATCCATACTTCCACAGCAACTGTAGCCATCATGCCTGAGGCAGAAGAGGTCGATGTTGAGATCGATATGAACGATGTACGTATCGACGTTATGAGAGCGTCCGGTAACGGTGGTCAGTGTGTCAATACAACAGACTCCGCGGTACGTCTGACACATAACCCAACAGGTATCGTTATTTACTCCCAGACAGAAAAATCCCAGCTTCAGAACAAGGAAAAAGCTTTCAGACTCCTTCGTTCCAAGCTCCTTGAGATCGAGATCGAGAAGCAGCATGCGGAAGAAGCTGCCCTTCGTAAGAACCAGGTTGGTACAGGTGATCGTTCCGAGAAGATCAGAACTTACAACTTCCCACAGGGCCGTTGTACAGAGCATCGTATCAAACTCACTCTCTACAGACTGGGTGAAGTTATGAACGGTGATCTTGATGAGATCATCGACAGCCTCATTGCCACAGACCAGGCTGCAAAGCTGGCTGCCATGAGCGAGGAATACTAAGAGACAGAGGGTGACCTTTATGGAAAGAAATGTTGATCTGAATACAATCACAGACGGACGTTTTTATACATCCAACGATATGGTCAAGGCGGACTGCCAGGGTTGTGCAGGGTGTTCTTCCTGCTGTAAGGGCATGGGCGAATCCATCCTTTTAGATCCACTGGATGTCCACCGTATCATCACTTACTTCAGAATCCCTTTTGAAGCACTGCTTGCCAACCACGTTTCTATGGGTGTCGTTGATGGAATGATCCTGCCTCATATGAACATGATCGGCGAGGATGAGCACTGTATCTTCCTCAACAATGAAGGCAGATGTGGTGTCCACAAGATCAGACCGGGTTTCTGCAGACTCTTCCCACTGGCACGTGTCTATGAGGACAGAAGTTTCAAATATGTGCTCCTGACTGAGGAGTGCGAGCATAAGAACAGACAGAAGATCAAGATCCACAAGTGGCTGGATACAAAAGACCTGAAGTCCTACGAGAACTTTGTCAATGACTGGCACTATTTCTTAAAGGATGTGGCTGCTTCCCTTAAGGAAGAAAACGCTTCCGATAAGACAGTCAAGGATGTCAATATTTATGTTCTCAAGCAGTTCTATATGCGCGGCTTTGATGAAGGCGATTTCTATACACAGTTCTACCCACGTCTCAGAGAGACAAAGGCGGTACTGCTGAAAAAATAAGATATTTAGAAAACGACAGGATGATAAAGAGATTTAAGTCTTTTCATCCTGTCGTTTTTTTGCCGAAACAAAAAACTTGTGTCTCTCTTTTTTTAGTGTTATCATAGAATTTAGATTTTAATGCTCTAGTAGACTAAAGCAAACGAAATAGATTTATTTATCAGATGGAGGTATGAACAATGGTAGTATCCAAAAGAATGGAGCCGCTGATCGCCGGCAGTTCCGCAATCCGTAAACTTTTTGAAGAAGGTAAAGAAATGGCTAAACAGGTAGGCGCTGAGAACGTATATGATTTCAGCCTTGGTAACCCAAGTGTTCCTGCACCTGAAGCTTTAAAAAACAATATTATCCGTATCCTGACAGAGCAGGATCCACTCTATGTTCATGGCTACATGAATAACAGTGGTTATGAAGAAGTGCGTGAGGCAATCGCTAACAACCTCAACGAGCGTTTCGGTTCTAACTATGGTATTGGTGATATCGTCATGACAGTTGGTGCGGCTTCCGGTCTCAATGACATCCTCAACATTTTCCTTGACTTTGATGATGAAGTTGTTGCTTTTGCAACATTCTTCACAGAGTACAGAAACTATACAAAGATGGCAGGTGGTAACCTGGTTGTTGTTCCTGCCAATACTGAAACTTTCCAGCTCAACGTAGACGGCCTTGATGCAGCGATCACAGAGAAGACAAAACTCATTATCGTTAACAATCCAAACAATCCAACAGGTGTTATCTACTCCGGTGAGACACTGGATAAACTTCAGGCAGTGATCGAGAAGGCAGAAGCACGTATCGGCCACCCACTCTATGTCATCTCCGATGAGCCATACAGAGAACTGGTTTACGATGATAATGTATTACCATTCATGCCAGACCACATCAAGAATTGTCTGATCGTTTACTCCTTCAGTAAGTCCCTGTCCCTCCCTGGTGAGCGTATCGGTTACATTGCGATCTCTCCAAAGATGGATTATTACGAAGAGGTTAAGGCAGGTATCGCTGTAACAAACCGTATCGGTTCCGTTAATGCACCATCCCTGATCCAGCTGGCTGTTAAGGACTGCCTCAACGAGCGTCCACAGCTTGAGATCTACGATCAGAACAGACAGATGCTCTACAATAAGCTCACATCTCTCGGCTTTGAGTGCTTAAAGCCACAGGGCGCTTTCTATCTGTTTGTGAAGTCTCCACTCGAAGACTACCAGACATTTATCAATGAAGGTAAGAAGCAGCACATCCTCATGGTGGATGCAGCAGGCTTTGGCTGTCCGGGTTATGTTCGTCTGGCTTACTGTGTATCTCCTGAAATGATCCAGAGATCCTTCCCTGCTTTCGATGCACTGGCAGAGGCCATCAAGGCTTACAAATAAGGCAGGCGCTTATGAAAGCATGGCAGGATAAGATCCGTTCGGTGGTGCCATACACACCGGGTGAACAGCCTAATAAACCGAACATGATCAAGTTAAATACAAATGAGAATCCTTACCCACCGGCTCCCGGTGTGCGTAAGATCATGGACACTTTTGATGAGGACAGACTGAGACTCTATCCTGACCCAACCGCAAGCGCCCTTGTCAATGCCCTGGCAGACCACTATGGGGTGAGCAGGGATATGGTCTTTACAGGTGTGGGATCTGACGACGTACTGGCAGTTGCCTTTATGACCTTCTTCAATTCTGATAAGTCGATCTTCTTCCCGGATATCACTTATTCCTTCTATCCGGTATGGGCGGATCTTTTCAGAATTTCATATGAGACAAAGGCACTGAAGGCAGATTTCTCAATCGATCCAAAAGATTATTATGAAGCCAACGGTGGTGTGATCTTCCCAAATCCGAATGCACCGACTTCTCTCTACGCAGATCTGTCTTTAGTGGAAGATATCCTTGTGCATAACCAGGATGTCATCGTTATCGTGGATGAGGCCTATATCGACTTCTCAGGCCAGAGTGCCCTTGCCCTTTTAGACAAATATGAAAATCTTCTGGTCGTTCAGACTTTCTCCAAGTCCAGATCTATGGCAGGTATGCGTATCGGTTTTGCCATCGGTCATCCGGACCTGATCAAAGCCATGAACGATGTGAAGTATTCCTATAACTCCTATACCATGAACCAGACTTCTCTGGCCATTGGCGTGGAAGCGGTTCGCGATGATGCTTATTTCAGAGCCTGCGTGGACAAGATTAAGGCCACAAGAGAGCGAGCCAAGGCCTCCTTCACTGAACTTGGTTTCAAGTTCCCGGAGCCGGGTGCCAACTTTATCTTTGTGACTCATCCTGAGCACAAGGCCAAGGATATCTTTATGGCTCTTCGTGAGCAGGATATCTATGTCCGCTACTTCGATAAGCCGATCATCTGCGATTATCTCCGAGTGACCATCGGTACAGATGAGGAGATGGATAAGCTATTTGCTTTCCTCAAGTCTTATTTATAAGGCTTTCTGGTAGTTCCCATAGACCCCGGTTCATGGGGGATTAACAGGACCAGATTCAGCGCTTTATGTATAAACTGTCCCCCTCGGAGTATAACAACTTAATAAAGAAAAGATTTAGGCGGTGCAAGGTGATTCCTTGCACCACTGTTTCAATTTAATGCATAAAGTGGTACAATAGAAAAAGTAATTCTTATGGAGGAGGAGCGGCTATGATCAAGCGGCATGATACGATCTCGGTGCGTCATCTGGTAGAATTCATTCTGCGCAGTGGCGATCTGGATACATCTCATGGCACTTTGGCAGAGATGGATGCTATGGTGCTGGGTGGCAAGATTCACCGTAAACTTCAGAAAGAAGCCGGTCCTTCTTACAGAGCGGAGGTGTCCCTTAAGCACACCACAGAGGTGGATGAGAACCTGACGATCACCGTGACGGGCAGAGCGGATGGCATTATCACGGAATCGGTGATGGCAGAGGACGATGAGGGTATGCTGACCATGCAGGATGTGGTGACTGTCGATGAGATCAAGGGCACCTATCATCTGGGACATATCGATGAGCCGGTGCCGGTGCATATGGCACAGGCCAAGTGCTATGCTTATTTTTACGCACTGAATGAAAACCTGAAAAAGATCAGTGTCCGTCTGACCTATGCCCATCTGAAGAGTGGCAAGATCAAGCGATTTACGGAGGATTTTCAGGTAGAGGAACTTCGCGAATGGTATGAGGTCCTGATGGAAAAGTATGCCATGTGGATCCGCTGGCATATGGACTGGAAGGAGCAGAGGAATGCTTCGATCGAAGCTTGCTCTTTTCCTTTTACCTACAGAGAGAGTCAGAAAAAACTGGTATCCGGTGTCTATCAGACCATCCTGAGAGGCAAAAAGCTCTTTATCCAGGCGCCAACCGGGACCGGTAAGACAATTTCAGCTATCTATCCTTCTGTTAAAGCTATCGGAGCCGGGGAAGCCGACAGGCTCTTTTATCTGACGGCCAAGACCATTGCCAGAACCGTGGCAGAGGATACCTTTGCCCTGCTTCAGGAAAAGGGACTGGATTTTAAAGTGCTGACATTGACCGCAAGAGATAAGATCTGTATCTTTGACCAGGCAGCCTGTATTCCGGAAATCTGTCCGAGAGCCAGAGGCCACTTTGACAGGGTCAATGAAGCCGTCTTTGACATGATCACCCATGAGGTCAAAATGACGCGACAGGTCGTGGAAGCCTATGCGGAAAAATATCAGGTCTGTCCCTTTGAGATGTCCCTGGATGCAGCCCTTTGGATCGATGGTGTGATCTGCGATTACAACTATGTCTTTGATCCGGATGTGGCGCTGAAACGTTTTGAAAATGAATCCAAGAAAGACAGTCTTTATCTCATCGATGAGGTCCACAATCTGGTGGACAGAGCCCGCAGTATGTACAGCGCGGCACTGAAACTGGAAGATCTCCGGGAGATGAGAAAAGACCTGACCGGTGTGAACCGAAGTCTTTCAGGTAAGATAGAAAAAGTGATCCAGACCATGAAATACTACAGGGATGAGTCGGAGGAACCATGTGAGCTGACCGGCAACATCGGTGGTCTGGTGGTCCATCTGATGAAACTTCAGGAGGCTCTGGAAGAGGTGCTGAAGGGAGATATTACCGGTGCCAGAAGGGAAACAGCCACCAATCTCTACTTTGCAGTCCGCAAGTTTGTGGCCTGTTTCGACAGGATGGATGACCGTTATCTAATCTATTTCCTCAGGGAGAATGATGCCTTCTCGGTCAAGATGACCTGTGTGGATCCTTCCAAAGACCTGGACCAGCGGATCATCTGTGCCAAGAGTGCCATCTATTTTTCGGCAACCCTGCTGCCGGTCCGTTATTATAAAGAGATGCTCAGCAGCAGCTATGAGGAGGATTATGATCTCTATGTAGATTCACCTTTTGATCCGTCCAGACGCCTGCTCCTTTCAGCAGATGATGTGAGCAGTCGGTATTCCAGACGTGACCGGAAGGAATATGAAAAGATTGCCTCCTATATCCGAACAATCATCCGGGCCAAACATGGCAACTATATCGTTTTCTTCCCATCCTATAAACTCATGCAGGATGTCTTTGAGGTCTTCACGGACAGCGAGCTGATGAAAGCCGGGCATGGTCTCAACGTGGTGGTTCAGGAGAGTGAGATGGATGAGCAGGCCAGACAGGATTTCCTGGACCAATTCCAGGCGGAGAGCAGCCTGTCCACGATTGGTTTCTGTGTGATGGGCGGCATTTTTTCAGAAGGTATCGACCTGAAGGAAGACCGCCTGATCGGGGCCATTGTTGTGGGCACGGGCCTGCCTATGGTCTCCAGAGAAAGGGAACTGCTCAGACGATATTTTGATGAGAGCAAGGGCAAGGGATTTGATTATGCTTATCTCTATCCGGGTATGAATAAGGTGCTTCAGGCTGCTGGCCGAGTCATCCGTACAGAAGAAGACGAGGGCGTGATCGCTCTCCTGGATGAACGTTTTGGCTATTCTGCCTATAAGAATCTGTTTCCGAGGGAATGGGTCGACATTCGGAGAACGAACCTTCAAAAAGTTGAGGATCAGATCAACGATTTTTGGGACAAACGCTGAAAATGTTAAAAAAATGTCAAAATCAGAAGAAATACCTGCTAGAAATGTAAAAATATGGTACACTATAAAAAGATTGTATCATTTGATTTAAATTATATATTTGATGTCATCATAAACAGAATAAAGGAGGAAGATCATCATGACGATCACCATTTGT
>JAZUHQ010000336.1:0-3709 GCA_045641805.1 Lachnospiraceae bacterium | reverse complement strand
TTGTTCTGATCACGACAGGAAGCCAGGGTGAGCAGATGGCTGCACTTTCCAGAATGGCTGCCAATACCCACCGCAAGGTTTCTGTGAAACCGGGTGATACGATCGTCTTCAGCTCATCCCCGATCCCGGGCAATGAGAAGGCGGTTACAAACGTGATCAACGACCTCTACCGCAAAGGTGCAGAGGTTATCTTCCAGGATACACACGTATCCGGACATGCCTGTCAGGAAGAGCTCAAGCTCATTTATGCCCTGACAAAACCAAAGTATGCCATTCCTGTCCATGGTGAGTATAAGCACTTAAAAGCGGCAGCAGCCCTTGCTGAGACCATGGGTATTCCAAAAGATAACATCAAGATCTTGTCCTCCGGCGATGTCCTGGAACTGACAGAAAACAGTGCCAAAGTCGTGGATAAGGTACCGCATGGTTCTATCCTCGTGGATGGTCTTGGTGTCGGTGACGTCGGCAATATTGTCCTCAGGGACAGACAGATGCTTTCACAGAATGGTCTGATCGTCGTTGTTCTGACCCTGGACCGTGAGAGTGGTATCCTGCTCTCAGGACCGGATATCGTCTCCAGAGGTTTTGTCTATGTCCGTGAGTCCGAGTATCTGATGGAAGAGGCCAGAACCGTTGTGGCGCTCGCTCTTGACAATTGCTTTGACGGCAACGTGAGCGACTGGTCTAAAATCAAGAATTGTATCAGAGAGGCATTGGGTGAGTTCATTTGGAAACAGACCAAGCGTAACCCAATGATCCTTCCAATCATTATGGAGGTATAAAAGCAGACAGACTGCTTTTTGAATAATTATGACAGAAGTAGAAATGCTGACCATGCAGCTCGTGAGAGCCATCAAGACATCTCCCGAGTATGCCGAATATCATGCTTTAAAGAAAAAACTGGAAGAAGAGCCTGAAAAGATGGAGGACTTTAATGTCTATCGTAAGGAGAGTTTTCTCCTGCAGATCGATCATAGTACGACGATGGATGCCTTAACCAAACTGACGGAGAAATATGAAAAGCTTCTCCTGGATGACAATGCCATTGCCTTCCGTAAGTCCGAACAGCGATTCTGTCATATGCTGCAGAGAACGATGACAGCCATTTCAAAAGCTGCCGATCTTGATCTTGACTTTTTGTAGGAGGTTTCATATGATCAAAAAGTTTTTTATGGGCACTTTTGGATTGGCGATCAATGTCGTCATCTATGCCTTTGTCATTATTTTCGCCATTCGTATGATCACTTATTCCTATGATTTTTCATATACCATTTTTGGTGATACGGTTGTATCCGAACAGTCTGAGGAGCTGATCCCTATTCAGATCAGTGATGGTGAGAGTACAAAGGAGATCGCTGCGCTTCTTGAGAAGAAGGGCCTGATCAAGTACAAGAATGCATTCGTCATCCACGTTGCATTATCTGAATACAAAGGTAAGGTTCAGGCAGGCAACTACGAATTAAGTCCATCCATGACGATGGATGAGATGCTTGCGATCATGGCCGGCGGAAGTACAGATTAACCACAATCATTCAGGGCTGCCTCTTGGCAGCCCTGTGTTATGACAACTTATAAAACCACTCAGAACGGAGAAACATGACATGATCGTGAATGACCGATTAACAACCTATCTTCACTCTCTGGACAGATCGGAGTCCGAGGTGGTCACCGCCATCGAGACCGAGGCCAGAGCAGATGATGTGCCGATCATCCGTCCGGAGACCGGCGATCTCATTAAGACCTTGCTCAGGCTTCAAAAGCCCATGCGAATCCTCGAGATCGGTGCGGCGGTCGGCTACTCCTCGATCCTGATGAGCGAATATCTGGAACCGGGGGCCAGCATCATCACCGTTGAAAAATATGAAAAACGTATTCCTGTTGCCAGGGAGAATATCAAAAGAGCAGGTAAGGAAGACATCATTACCCTGATCGAGGGAGATGCCATTGAAGTCATGAAGACACTGGAACCCGGCTTTGATATGATCTTTATGGATGCGGCCAAAGGCCAGTATATCCATTTCCTTCCGGAGGTGACGCGTCTTCTCAGAAAAGGCGGACTTCTGATCTCCGATAACGTGCTTCAGGACGGAGACATTGTGGAGTCCCGTTTCGCAGTGACCAGACGAAACCGAACGATCCACAGCCGAATGAGAGAGTATCTTTGGGAACTGAAACACTCCGACATCTATGAAACCTGTGTGCTCACAGTGGGTGACGGTGTGACGCTCAGTACAAAGTTGAAATAAGGAGAAAAACCATGAGAATTCCTGAATTACTGATTCCGGCCAGCAGCCTGGAAGTTTTAAAGACAGCTGTTATGTTTGGCGCAGACGCTGTCTATATCGGCGGCGAAGTCTTCAGCCTTCGCGCCAAGTCCAAAAACTTCTCTCTGGACGATATGAGAGAGGGTATCGCTTTTGCCCATGCCCATAACGTGAAGGTCTATGTGACAGCCAACATCCTGGCTCATAACTGTGACCTTGAAGAGATGAAGATCTACTTTAAAGAACTGAATGAGATCCGTCCGGATGCGCTGATCATTTCCGATCCGGGTGTTTTTGAACTGGCCGGCGAGCTCTGCCCGGGTATCGACAGACATATCAGCACACAGGCCAATAATACCAACTATGCGACCTATAACTTCTGGCACAAGATGGGCGCTGCCCGTGTTGTCTCCGCCAGAGAACTTTCCATGGCTGAACTCAAAGAGATCAGAGCCAACATTCCTGACGAGATGGAGATCGAGACCTTTGTACATGGTGCCATGTGCATTTCCTACTCCGGCAGATGTCTCTTAAGTAACTACTTTACAGGCAGAGATGCCAACCAGGGTGCTTGCACCCATCCATGCCGTTGGAAATATGCGGTTATGGAGGAGAGCAGACCGGGTGAATATCTTCCTGTTTATGAGAACGAAAGAGGCACCTATATCTTCAACTCCAAGGACCTTTGCATGATCGAACACATACCGGAACTCATCGATGCGGGTATTGACAGCTTCAAGATCGAAGGTCGTATGAAGACAGCCCTCTATGTAGCGGTTGTTGCCAGAACCTACAGACAGGCCATTGACGATTACCTGAAGGATCCAAAACTCTATGAAGCCAACATGGAGCACTATAAAGATCAGATCTCAAGATGTACTTACAGACAGTTCACCACGGGCTTTTTCTTTGGCAAACCGACCCATGAGACACAGATTTATGACAGCAATACCTATGTGAAAGAGTATACCTATCTTGGTATTATCAGCGGTCAGAATGACAAGGGTATGTACGGTCTTGAACAGAGAAACAAGTTCAGTGTGGGTGATACTGTGGAAGTCATGAAGCCGGATGGCAGAGATATCGAAGTGAAAGTGCTTGCGATGTGTGATGAGGATGGCGAACCGATGACATCCTGCCCACATCCAAAGCAGCATTTCTTTGTAGATCTCGGTATTGAACTGTCCGATCAGGATCTGATCAGAAGAGCGGAAAACTGATAAAGCCCGCCCAAAAACAATACAAGCCCATGCAAACCAAGGAAATGGGCAAAAAACAGTTGAAAAATAGATGTAAATTATATATACTATTTGTAGCATTTTTTTTAGGAGGAAAAAACAATGGCTGCTATTACAGCAAGTGATTTTAGAAATGGCGTAACATTTGAGTACGATAATGACGTATGTCAGGTTATTGAGTTCCAGCACGTAAAGCCAGGTAAAGGC
>JAZUHQ010000335.1:0-8428 GCA_045641805.1 Lachnospiraceae bacterium | reverse complement strand
AGAGATTTCAATGAAGTCATTAAGGAGATCGCAAGCATCGTTGATGGTCCTATCAGTGGTGAGGTTAAGGCAACAACAACAGATGCTGCCGGCATGATCGCTGAGGGTCGTGAGATCGCAAAGATCCATCCAAACATGGTTGTTAAGATTCCTATGACAGTTGAAGGCCTTAAGGCTACTAAGGTTTTATCTTCTGAAGGTATCAAGACAAACGTAACACTCATCTTCTCCGCTAACCAGGCATTACTTGCTGCAGAAGCAGGTGCGACATATGTATCCCCATTCCTTGGCAGACTGGATGATATCAGCCAGCCAGGTATCGACCTGATCCGCACAATCTCTGAGATCTTTGATATTTATGATTACGATACAGAGATCATCGCAGCAAGCGTAAGACATCCAATTCACGTAACTGACTGTGCACTTGCAGGTGCAGACATCGCAACAGTACCTTACAAGGTTATCGAGCAGATGACAAAGCACCCACTGACAGACCAGGGTATTGAGAAGTTCCAGGCTGATTACAAGGCTGTATTTGGTGAATAAGCATCCATTGGGGGATCGATCCAATCACTAATGATTTAATCTAAAAGAGACAGACAGGAAATGAAGCAAAAACATTCATTTCCTGTCTTTTTTTCTTTGGCAAGTCGTCTATAATAAAAGGAGGGAGTATGCCGGACAGAAATAGAAAACAAGGTTTGGAGGGAATAGTTGATGGGTCTTTCAAAAGACAGCAAGATAAAGATGACCTCTTATTTTAAGACAGGAAAAAACAACCTGATCACGGATGTGCCCGGTGTCAAGGTAGGCCACGTGACACTGAAGGATCAGGAGCGACATATCCATACAGGTGTGACAGCCATTTTGCCGCATGAGGGCAATCTCTTTAAGGATAAAGTGATGGCAGCCACCTCTGTGATCAATGGTTTTGGCAAATCGAGCGGCCTGGTTCAGGTGGATGAGCTGGGAACCATTGAGACACCGATCATGATGACCAACACCTTAAGTGTCGGCACCGTGCTTGAAGCAACCGTCCAATATATGCTCCTGCAGAATGAAGATATCGGACTTACCACCGGTACAGTGAACGCTGTTGTGACGGAGTGCAACGATGGTGAGATCAACGACATCCGTGGCCAGCATGTCAAAGCGGACCATGTTTTTGAGGCCATCGCCAAGGCGGATGTGTGCTTTGAGGAAGGCGATGTGGGCGCCGGCTGCGGGATGATCTGTATGGGCCTTAAGGGCGGCATTGGTTCTGCTTCCAGAGTCGTGACTTACGATGACCAGGAATACATCGTCGGCGCCATCCTTCTCACCAACTTTGGTATGTCGGGCAGACTCAGGATCGACGGTCAGCTGATCGATGTGAGCAGCCTTGAGGAGAGGAGAAAGCAGGACGATGAGCAGGGCTCCTGCATTATCGTCATTGCCACAGATCTGCCTCTGAGTGAGCGTCAGCTCCGCCGCGTGGCAAAGCGCGGAACAGTCGGTCTTGCAAGAGTGGGTTCCTATCTTGGAAATGGCAGCGGTGACATTGCCATCGCTTTCTCTACAGGCAACCGTATTCCACACTATCCGGACAAGATGATACTGGAAACCAGGATGGTCGCTGACAGCAAGATCGATCAGGTTTTCCAGGCAGCAGCTGAAGCGGTGGAAGAAGCCGTTTACAGTTCTTTAGACCATGCCCACACAGTCAAGGGCAGAAGTCAGAAAACCATCTATGCCTTATCGGAAGTATTGTCCTGATCAAGGCTGAGATCTATCAGAAAGAAAGAGGATACGCAAATGACATTACCTATGATTTATTTAATACTGACTATTGTCGGTATCATTTTTCTGGCAATTTCCATTTTTACGGATTTCCTTGGCAACTGGGCACTCGTGATCGCACTCTTATGCATCTGCGGTGCCATGTGGGCCAATTTCTTCTCAAACCGTCAGTCAAAGAAAGAAAAAGAGAAGGAAAAACAAAACAGCTATAAGTTCAAGACCAATCATACAAAGAAGAGAAAACGATAAGTCTTCACGCCTATTGACATGATAGGTGAATGGGTGTAGTGTAATTACACTAACGCATAAACGGAAGGTATGATTTGTATGAAAAGAGCATTGATCGCCATGAGTGGTGGCGTGGATTCATCACTGGCAGCGAAACTGATGAAGGACGCCGGCTATGACTGTATCGGCTGCACGATGAAACTCTATGACAATGAAGATATCGGTATCAGCCGACTCCACACATGCTGCAGCACAGACGATATCGAAGATGCCAGAAATGTGGCTTCCAAACTGGATATGCCCTACTATGTCTTCAATTTTAAAGAGGGTTTTCAGGACCAGGTCATCTGCAAGTTTGTTGAATCCTATGAAGCCGGCAGAACACCCAATCCATGTATTGACTGCAACCGCTTCATGAAGTTTGACAAACTCTTTGACCGGGCACAAATGCTGGACTGCGATTATGTTGTGACCGGCCACTATGCCAGAATCGAGTGGGATGGCAGCAAGTACCTTTTAAAGAAAGCGATCGATCTTTCCAAAGACCAGAGCTATGTGCTCTATGCCATGACCCAGGAACAGCTGGCACACACCCAGTATCCTTTAGGCAGTCTCGAGAAGACGGAAGTGAGAAAGATCGCTGCAGACAATGGCTTTATCAACGCGGACAAGCCGGACAGCCAGGACATCTGCTTTGTGCCGGATGGGGACTATGTCTCTTTTCTGGAAAGACAGACCGGTCATGACTATCCGGAAGGTGATTTTGTTGACAGTGAAGGTCATGTGCTGGGCAGACATAAGGGTATTGTCCGCTACACCATCGGCCAGAGAAAAGGCCTGGGCATTGCCTTCGGCAAACCCATGTATGTGATCGGAATCCGGCCTGAGACCAACACGGTCGTGCTGGGAGAAGATCCGGAGCTCATGGGGACCACCTTGATCGCAGGGGATTTCAACTGGATCAGCGGTCAGGCACCTGATGGGGAGATCCGATGCCTGGCAAAGATCCGATATCGCCAGAAAGAACAGCCGGCGACAGCCTTTGTGCGCCCGGATGGCAGCGTTCAGATCACCTTTGATCAGCCGCAGAGAGCCATTACGCCCGGACAGGCAGCCGTCCTTTATGATGGGGATATTGTCCTTGGCGGTGGTGTGATCGAAGCTGTTTAAGATTTTAGGCAGACGTATTTTATATGACAGCAATGCCTGAAAAAATTTAATGATTTATTTATTGGTTTTATCCAATTATTTGATATACTGTGTTAGTGGGACTGCCAGGATAGAGATTGGCGGCTCAAACAGAGGAATGGTTACCCGGAGGTGTCAGAGATGCTGGACGTGAAAGATATACATAAGAGTTTTGGACATAATGAGATCTTAAAAGGCGTCGATCTTCATGTCGAGAAGGGAGAAGTGGTTGCTGTGATCGGTCCATCCGGTTCCGGTAAGACAACCCTGCTCAGATGCATCAGCTTTCTTGAGAAGGCAGACAGCGGTACCATGGATTTTGATGGCAGCCACTATGAGATCCACAAAGTACACGGTAAGACGATCCGTATGATCCGTCAGCAGATGGGCTTTGTCTTCCAGGGCTTCCATCTTTTCAGAAACAAGACGGTCCTTCAAAACGTGACCGAAGGTCTTGTCGTTGTGAGAAAGGTGGATAAGGCTTCTGCAGAGAAGATCGCTTATGAGATGCTGGAAAAGGTAGGGATGAAGGAAAAAGCCGATGCCTATCCAAGACAGTTATCAGGTGGTCAGCAGCAGCGTGTGGCGATTGCCAGAGCGATTGCCCTCAATCCGAAAGTCATCCTGTTTGATGAACCGACATCGGCCCTTGATCCTGAGCTGACCGGCGAAGTTCTGGATGTCATGAAAAAGATCGCAGACGAAGGCACCACCATGGTCGTGGTCACCCATGAGATGGGCTTTGCCATGAATGTGGCAGACAGAGTCGTCTTTATGGAGGACGGCGTCGTCGTTGAAGAGGGCAGACCGGAGGATCTTCTGAATCATCCAAAACAGGAACGCACCAGACAGTTCCTGCGCAACACATTGAATGATCTTGATATTTAACATAGATGAAAGACCATAAGACAAAAAAGTGAGGAGACACAAGAATGAAAAAAATGACAGTCATCGCACTTGCTGCAGCAATGGTACTCAGCCTTGCAGCATGCGGCGGTAAAAAAGAAGAAGCACCAAAGGCAACTGAGGCAGCTAAAGCAGAAACAGAAGCAGCTGTAGAGAAAGACAAACTGGATGAGATCCTTGAGAGAGGTTATCTCCTTGTTGGTACAGAAGGTACTTACTCTCCAAACAGCTATCACAATGAAGATGACGAACTCGTTGGTTTTGACGTAGAAGTGGCAGCAGCTGTAGCAAGCCATCTTGGCGTAGAAGTTCAGTATGTAGAGACAGAGTGGGCTTCTATCTTCGCAGCACTCGATGCTGGCCAGATCGACTGCGTTGTCAACGAAGTAGGTTACACAGATGAGAGAGCAGAGAAATATGATTTCTCCAACCCATATGCATTTGTACAGGGTGGTATCCTGACAAGAGGCGATGATGACTCTATCAACAGCTTTGAGGATCTTGCCGGTAAGATCGCAGCCAACGAATCCACAAGTACTTGGGGCGCAGCTGCTCAGGAGTACGGCGCAGAGCTGGATCCTGTCAACGCAATGGCTCAGTCTATCTCTGAGGTATTAAACGGCAGAGCAGACTGTACACTCAACTACATCACAGCATTTGCAGATTACATGAACGAGAACCCTGATGCCAACGTTAAGATCGCTGTTTACTCCGATCCTGAACCAAGCTCCTACATCCCTGTTGTAAAGGGCAATGAGAGACTTGTAGAGGCAATCAATGAGGCACTCGCTGCAGCAAAGGAGAGCGGTGAACTTTCCGAGATCTCCAATAAATATTTTGGTATTGACGTAACCAACAACTAATCTTTCCAAGGAGACGAAAACGTGGACAGCAGAATTGTACAGGAATTAATCGATTCATTTTGGAAATTGCTGATACCCGGAATCAAAGTCACGATTCCACTGACAGCCATTTCCTTTACCATAGGTGTACTGATCGCCCTTTTTGTGGCACTGGTGCAGACAGCCAAGATTCCTGTGCTCAGACAGCTTGCCAGATTTTATGTATGGATCATTCGTGGTACGCCTATGATCGTACAGCTTTTCGTGGTTTACTTTGGTCTTCCGAGCATCGGCCTGACCCTGCCCGCTTTTCCAAGCGCAGTGATCGTCTTTTCACTGAGTGTGGGTGCTTACTGTTCGGAAACGATCCGAGCGGCGATCGAATCCGTTCCTGTTGGCCAGCTGGAGGCGGCTTACTGTGTGGGTATGAGTTATCCTCAGGCGATGAGACGAATCATCATCCCTCAGGCGGCCAAAACAGCCTTCCCGCCACTTTCCAATTCCCTGATCGGTCTTGTGAAAGATACATCTCTGGCCTACAGCGTGGCGATTGTAGAGATTCTGGCGACGGCTCAGCGAATCGCGGCGAGAACCTACGATTATTTCTGGTTATATCTGGAAGCCGGTCTGATCTACCTGATCATCTGTACCGTTCTTTCCTGGCTTCAGCATCTGGCTGAAAAGAAGATGGAAAACATTGGATAAACATCAATAAGGGAGCCTTTAAGACTCCCTTTTGATTTGAGAGGAGTAAGACATATGAGTCAATTTGATATTGAGATCGATCGCAGAAATACCCAGTCCTATAAATGGGATGTCAAGGAAAACGAACTGCCGATGTGGGTTGCTGATATGGATTTCCAGACAGCACCGGCGATCAGAGAAGCCCTTCAGAGAAGAATCGAACATGGTGTGTTCGGTTACTCCATCGTGCCGGATGAATGGTATGCGGCTTATCAGTACTGGTGGGGCAAACGTCACGGTCTGACGATTGATAAAGACTGGCTGATCTTTACGACCGGTGTGGTACCAGCCATCTCTTCGGTTGTCAGAAAACTGACTTACCCTGCAGAGAACGTGGTCGTGATCACCCCTGCCTACAACATCTTTTTCAATTCCATCTACAATAACGGCAGAAACATTGTGGAATGCCTTTTAAATTACGAGGACGGACAGTACAGCCTGGATTTTGAGGATCTTGAAAAGAAGTGTGCCGATCCTCAGAGCACCCTTCTGATCCTCTGTAACCCTCATAACCCAACCGGCAAGATCTGGGATCAGGAAACACTGGCCAAGATCGGTGAGATCTGCGCAAGAAACCATGTGGTTGTCCTCTCCGATGAGATCCACTGTGATCTGACAGTTCCGGGTAAAGACTACGTGCCATTTGCCGCTGTCAACGAGACATGTGCTCAGAACAGCGTCACCTGCATCGCACCAACCAAAGCCTTTAACTGTGCAGGCCTCCAGAGCGCCGCTGTCTGCGTGCCGAATCCGGTCCTTCGCCATAAAGTCTGGCGTGGTCTCAATACGGATGAAGTGGCAGAGGGCAATGCCTTTGCCTGTGATGTGGCGATCGCTGCTTTCACAAAGGGCGAAGAATGGCTGGATGAGCTGAGAGACTACCTTGGCGAGAACAGACGCATTGCAGAAGCGTATGTCAATGAAGCGATTCCAAAGCTGAAAGCGGTCCATGCTGAAGCCACTTACCTCCTTTGGATCGACTGCAGCCTCCTTGGCATGTCTTCCGATGACCTGGCAGAGATGATCCGCGAAAAAACAGGCCTTTACGTTTCAGAAGGCTGTGAGTACCGTGGTGATGGTGCCAAGTTCCTGCGTATGAATCTGGCATGCCCACGCAGCCGTCTCATGGATGGCCTTGAGAGACTGAAAAAAGCAGTGGAATAAACTGACCATACAAAAATAAAATGTTTTGACTATTTGCATAGGGCCAGATAAGGGATATAATGCCTCCATATTAACGGAGGTAAAGAAAACATGACAAAGGCAATGAGCAAGACACAGGAAATGACATTGACAGCAATCGCAATTGCTCTGACCTATGTATTTACAGCATTTGTCAATATCCGTCTCCCTTTCGCACCCAATGGTGGTCTGATCCATCTGGGCAATGTACCCCTCTTTATCACTGCTATTCTCTTTGGCAGAAGATGCGGTTCACTGGCCGGGGCGATCGGTATGGGATTATTTGATGTCTTATCCGGCTGGGTGCTGTGGGCCCCATTCACTTTTGTGATCGTCGGTCTCATGGGCTATGTCGTCGGTCTGATCAGCGAGAAGAACAGAAAGATCAGTGCGACCATGGGCGCATTGATACTGGCACTGATCATTAAGATCGTGGGCTACTACATTGCGGAGATGATCATCTATCACAATGCGCTGATCCCGCTGACATCCATACCGGGCAATGTGATCCAGGTAGGATTTGCGGCTATTGTAGTACTGATCGTGATCAAACCGATCGAGAAGGCGCTGAGAGTGTAAAGCATGATGTTGAACAAAGAAAAACCAGGTATTGATCGAGATACCTGGTTTTTCTTTGTTGTCTATAGACGAAATGTGTTGTAAAATAGGCAAGTCGGTTGTGTATTTTGTTCGAGAAATGCAGATCGAATAGTCAAAAGAGGAGAGACATCGTTATGAGTCACAATGAAACAAGTATTTCCAAAACACAGCGCATGGTCTATATTGCCATGTTTGGTGCGATCAGCTCCGTTCTGATGATCCTTGAGATCAGCGTTCCGCTGGCACCATCCTTTATTAAATTTGATTTCTCAGAACTGCCTGTTGTCTTAGGCGGTTATATGATGGGACCTGCAGCAGGTGCAGCCATCGCGGTTCTGAAAGTAGCCCTGCATCTCGTGCTGAAGGGCACCTCCACCATGGGCATTGGCGAACTTTCCAACCTGATCGGCAGCCTTTGCTATATGCTTCCGGGTGTTCTGATCTACAGAAAGATCCGCACTAAGAAAGGCGCGACTATATCCCTGGTGATCGCGACACTGGTCGTCAGCTGTGTATTGCTCGGCACCAATACCTTCTTCATCTTCCCTGCTTATGCAAAGATTCTTGGTATGTCCATTGATACCTTTGTTCAGATGGGTGCGATGACCAATCCGCTGGTCGGCAGCTACTTTACATTAATGGTCCTTTCTGTCTTCCCATTCAATATCTTCAAGTATGGTGTGATCTCCATTATCACACTGACCATTTACAAGAGAGTCAAGCGTGCGCTTCATCTGTAGAAGAGGAGGACCTTAGAAAAATTCCGGAACGGCTGTTTCGGAATTTTTTCGTATGTTCATACTTTAAAATTAAAGTTTTTCAGTTCGGTAGTAGCGGAACTGTGTGTAAAGTGATACAATACTTCTGTCAGACTCAACAAATAGCGGAAAGAAGGGACAGCTTTGGTACGTTTAGTCTATGTTATTTTAGTTTCACTGCCTTTTGTCATTTATTATCTC
>JAZUHQ010000334.1:0-2846 GCA_045641805.1 Lachnospiraceae bacterium | reverse complement strand
CATCGTACTCTGCTCCATGCATAAGGTGTGTTGGCTGAATCACAAGATTCTTAACACCGTTAGCTACTGCACGCTCTAAAGCCTGATCCATATTATCGATATGTTCATCTTCACGAGCCTGTACATGGTTGATAATGATCTGAGCTGTGAAAGCTCTTCTTACAGACCAGTCAGGGTAAGACTCTGCAAGCTTATCTTCAATACCCTTGATATCAAGTGCACGGCTCTCATTGAAAGATGTACCGAAGCTGACTACAAGCAGTTCGTTCTCGCCAATCTCATCAGCATTACGTGCATCATCTAAAGATGCATCACCTGTATCTCTGCCGAAGTACTCAGGATCTGCTTCTTCACCTTCTACCATTTCCTTCTGCGCATCTGTCAGCGCATCCCATGCTGCTTTTGCAGCTGCACACTGCTCATCTGTTGCATCTGTTCTCTGCTGAACATAGATGGCATCGATCAGAGCGGCTACAGCATCAGCGGCTGCCTGGTCTTCGTCGATGGCTTCTGTCTCAGGGGCTTCTGTTGCTTCTTCTGTTGCGGCCTCAGTTGCTGCTTCTGTTGCAGGTGCAGGCGCAGGTTCAGGCTTGCTGCCGCAACCGGCAAGCATGGCACATGTTAAGGAAGCAACGAGAACCATTGTCATCATTCTCTTTTTCATTGTTTTTCCTCCTTTGGAACGTGTACCACGGGTATCACTTCTGTTGTTTTGGGATGATCATCACCGGCAAAAACAAAATGAAAAAAGCCTACGCATAGCGCAAGCTTCCGGCATCTGATCATAGAGGAAAGAAAGAAGAAATCTTCATCAGTCAAAACAATCAAACGCTCTTCTTCCTTCTTTTTCAGACACAGCACCAGTTACTCGTGGTTTATTAGGTCTTTCTGACCGGCAGGTCTCCTGGCTTACAGCAGATCAGACCGTCTTCCCGCTTTCGCAGTGACTGAAGTTTTATCTTCTGGTCTGTCCTTAGGCTGATCACAGTGACGAGTTCGTACAGGATTTTCACCTGTTTCCCTTTTCACCGGCACAACTTACGTCTGCCGACACCGTTCAGAATATTTAGTTACGGTTCTACTATAAGATATCCCCTCTCAAATGTCAACAGAACCACCCCAAAGGACCATGCACTCTTCCATTGTTATTCTCAATATCCATGAATCATGATATAGTATCAGAAGTCGCCTATAGTCGATAAACAGTGTTCATACAACCATTTGTGTAGAACTCAACTTTTACTCATATTTTTTTATTCCTCTTGTGACCTTTTCTTATTCTGAATCGTATACAGAGTAAGAACGTTCTTACGTCACTAATAAACAAGCGAGGTAAACCAATGAGACCAACTTTGGAATCCGTTGTAGAAACCTATCAGCGCAGCCTCTATTCAGCTGCCTACAGTATCCTTCAGAATAGCGAAGATGCCAATGATGTGGTACAGGATACGTTTCTGCAATATCATCTGCATCCCCAAAAGCAGTTTAATAACGATGAACATGTGAAAGCATGGCTGCTGAGGGTTGCCATTAACAGGGCCACTGATCTGACCCGAAACTTCTGGCGCAGGTTCAGAAAAGATGTCGAGGACATAGAAAATTTACCTATGCCTTTCACTAAAGAAGAAAGCCTGTTTCATGAAGCCGTCATCAAGCTTCCGGCAAAAACACGCATTATTATTCATCTTTATTATTATGAAGACTACAAGATCCATGAGATTGCAGACATTCTGAAGATGTCTGAGAGTGGTATCAAAATGCGATTATCCAGAGGCCGCACAGAACTCAAACAACTGATCAGCAAGGAGAACACCCATGAGAGATAAAGACATTTATAACCATATGATGGACAAGCTGGTTACCTCCGGCATGAAACCAATCGAGGTAGAAAACATGAAAAAAGAAAGTATCAAACACAAACTCCCAATGAAACAAGTCACAGCTGCTGCACTCGTCCTGATCCTGGCCTTTGGCGGTGGCACCGCTTATGCCGCCAGAAGCGGTATCTTCGATGAGCTTCTCGGTCATACCACTGTCCAGCTGGAAAGCTGGCAGAACGGTGATGATGATGCTGCCATTTCCGATGAAGAATGGTATGGCGGTATCCGTGATGCCGGCAACATCTATCCTTATGAAATCTATCTGACAGACGATCATCTTCATTCTTACAGACAGATTGGCACCTTCGATAAGGAAAGTCTTCAGAATGCCACTTTCAATGAAGACTATACAGAGATCACCGTGGATGACGTCACATATCATCTGATGGATGCCACACTTCCACTGGCGTCCGATCCTGAATGGAAGATCAAAACTGCATGGGCAATCCCAATGGATAACTGGAACAGCCGAGCAGAACTCTTTTCAAAAGAGACCATGCATTACACTTTCTCAGAAGTGATCGAACCTTTCTCCCAGGGCGACATTCCTGTCTACGATAATGATGCGGATCATCAGCTGATCAGAACATTCTCATCAGAAGATCTGAGTGATGCAATGAAAACATTAAATAAACCTACCAATATGTTAAGAATTCCTTTTCAACCATCTAATCATGATGGTCATGCGCCTCAGCGCAAACGTCAGCGTATCGCACGCCCCAGTGATGGGGCCGTACGCGCAGAAAAAGTAGAACGTACATCGAATTTTCGCCCACGCCCTTCTCATAATATGGGCAACTATTCCAAAAAGAAACAGTTTGAGTACAGAGAAAAGTACGAAGACCCAACAAAACCAATTCGTCTAAATAAGTACTTGGCAAACGCTGGTATATGTAGCCGTCGCGAAGCCGATGACTTCATTCAAGCGGGTGTCATTACCGTCAATGGCGAAGTAGTTGATTCGTT
>JAZUHQ010000333.1:0-2748 GCA_045641805.1 Lachnospiraceae bacterium | reverse complement strand
GTGCGGTTTTATCCTCACTTGTCTCCAAGGGTTATATCTTCCTCCTTGTGAAGATCTTCTACAGAGTCCTTCATATGGACTCCATCATCGGCAGCAACATGGTCAACATCATGTTTGCCTTTGGTGTCATTGGTATGATCTACGGTTCTGTTCTTGCCATTAAGGAAAAGAATATTCGCCGTATGACAGCTTACTCATCTGTTGCTCAGATTGGTTACATTTACATGGGTATCGGTCTTGGCACACCTGCAGGTATGATCGCAGCGCTCTTCCATGTGATCTCCCATGGTGCAATGAAGTCCTTACTCTTTATCAGTATCTCCGGTCTGACAGAGGTTTCCAATGGTTCCAATACCATCAGTGACCTCAAGGGTGCCGGTTTCAGAAATAAGATCGCCGGTGCTGCTTATACAGTCGGTTCCATGTCCATGATCGGTATGCCTCTGCTTACAGGTTTCGTATCCAAGTACCTGTTTGCCTCTGCTGCAACAACCGCTTCTGATTCCAAGATGATCGTTGCATGGATCGTTCTTGCAATCAGTACTGTCCTCAATACCGTCTACTTCATGCGTACAGTACTTGTGATCTACACACCGGTCAGCGCAGAAGAGCGCAAGCCACACGGCATCATGCCATCTAACATTGAGACTGTGGCTACTTTCGGTATGATCCTTTTAAATATTTTCCTTGGTGTTTCTGCTCAGCCGATCATTCATCTGCTGGAGTCAGGTCTTGCAATGTTTGGTTAAGGGAGGTATCACATGAATTTCATTTTATTAATTCCTGTACTCCTGCCGATCATCGCAGGCGTATTCGTCGCATTTATTCCTTTTACAGAAAGAAAGCAGATGCATCTCTATACAGCTGCTGTTCTGATCATTGATCTGCTGCTGACGATCTATATCATCATGCAGCCTGCAGAGAGCCTGACTCTGAGCCTTGTGCATATCTCAGGCGGCCTGCATCTCTATTTTGCAGTGGACACGATCTCCAAGATCTTTGCCATGCTCATCGCCTTTGTATGGCTGATGGCTGCACTTGCAGCTTTTGAATACATGGGCCACGAGAAGAATGAGAACAAGTTTTACTGTTTCTATCTGATCGTAGGCGGTGTCCTTGCAGCTTTATGTTTTTCCGGAAACTTATTCACCATGTATGTCTTCTACGAGATGATGACACTGACTTCCATGCCAATGGTTATGCATTCACTGAGTCACGAAGCGATCATGGCAGGTCTTAAGTATCTGTTCTATTCCGTAGCCGGTGCATTCATGGTACTGTTCGGTTTCTTTGTATTCGCAGCAGAGGGCAACGGTCTTTACTTTGCGCCAGGTGGTGTGCTGGATGCTTCCAATCCATCTGCACTGACACTGGCAGCTGTTTTCTGTATGATCCTTGGTTTCGGTACAAAAGCAGGTATGTTCCCAATGCATGGCTGGCTGCCAACAGCGCATCCGGTTGCTCCTGCACCAGCTAGTGCAGTCTTATCCGGTGTCATCACTAAAGCCGGTGTCCTTGGTATCATCCGAAGCGTTTTCTACATTGCAGGCGCTGATATGATCCGCGGCACATGGGTTCAGTATACATGGGTTGTCCTGGCACTGATGACAGTTTTCATGGGCTCCATGCTGGCTTATCAGGAAAAGGTTCTGAAGAAACGTCTGGCTTACTCCACAGTCAGCCAGGTATCCTACGTATTGTTTGGTCTGTCCACCCTCCATCCGGTTGGCTTTGTGGGCGCCATCATGCACGTGATCTTCCATTCACTGGTTAAGAATACACTCTTTATTTCTGCCGGTGCGATCATCTACAAAACACACAAGACAAGAGTGGATCAGCTCCTTGGTATCGGCAAAGAGATGCCGATCGTGATGTGGTGTTTCACACTGGTATCCTTAACACTGGTCGGTATTCCACCAACAAGTGCCTTTGTCAGCAAGTGGTATCTTGCCAACGGTGCCCTTCAGTCCGGCATTCCTGTTGCTTCCTGGTTAGGTCCTGTGATCCTGCTTGTATCTGCACTCTTAACAGCAGGTTATCTGATCACCCTGTCCATTAAGGGATTTCTGCCTGGCGCAGATTATGATTATTCGAAACTTGTCAATCATGAACCAACATGGCTCATGCTGTTACCACTGATCGTGATGACAGCCCTTGCAGTTGTGTTTGGTATCTGGCCAACAGGTTTGATGCAGATCATCAACACGGTCGCATCCCTGGTTTGCTAAGAAAGGAGAGAGAGCGATGCCAGCTACATTTATTCTTGTACCGATTCTGCTTCCTATCTTAGCAGGTATCCTTTTACTTGCCCGTCCGATCGAGGACATGAAGAAGAGAAACATCTATGTTGAAGTGGTGGTTATCATCAACACCATTCTGACACTGACTCTTCTTTTGAACCGTCCGGCGGATCACCTGTATCTGTTTTCACTGGGTGAGGCACTGCCTCTGTCCCTGAATATCGATGGTATGGCCATGTTCTTCGGCGGCCTGGTTGCCTGCCTGTGGCCACTGGCTTCCCTCTATGCTTTTGAATATATGAAGCACGAGGAGAGAGTGAATACCTTCATTTCCTTCTACACCATCACTTATGGTGTAACACTTGGTGTTGCCTTTGCCGGCAATATCATTACCATGTATCTGTTCTACGAGACACTGACAATGGTAACCCTTCCTCTGGTTATGCATACCATGACTGATGAGGCGAAAGCGGCAACCAGAAAGTATCTCTACTACATGATCGGTGGT
>JAZUHQ010000332.1:0-7407 GCA_045641805.1 Lachnospiraceae bacterium | reverse complement strand
GTTGCAGATTTGGGATATAGATAAGATGACGAAAGAAAATGTTAAATAATTATCAAGACCGGTCAATAATTGGTTAACTAGGGGAGCTTTCGGTCATCATCTAAAGATCTCAATGTTGTTTATAAGGAGGATAAAACCAAGATCAAAAGAACAAATGTGGTAATATGAGCATTACCGTCAGCAGCTAATTGCAGTGAGCCGCTGACATGCAGGGGAGAATGGCTCATAGTGACCAATCATGTTCAGGATCAGTAGTTGATTTTCCTTCCGGGTGGCGGGGCTGATAGTGTGTTGCAGACACCTATCATACCAATGAGTCATCTCCTTACCTTTGATGAAATAAGTGTCAAAGGCTAACTGACGGAGTGATCCGTCTCAATAACAAGAATATAAAGGAGAACAAGAACATGGTAAATTTAAGTAAAGATTTCGTAAACAATATGTTTTCTGTTGCTGGCGAAGTTGCATTAGTTACTGGCGCTACAGGTGCTCTTGGTAAAGTACTTGCTAAGGCATATGGCTACGCTGGTGCAAAAGTTATGATGACAGGCCGTAACATGGCTAAGCTTCAGGAGCTCGTTGATGAGTTCGCAGCTGAAGGTATCGATTGTGCAGCTTTCAAGGCTGACCCAGCTAACGAAGAAGACGTTAAGGCTCTCGTTAAGGCTACAGAAGACAAATATGGCAAGATCGACATTCTTGCAGTTTGCCACGGTTACAACAAGCCAGCTAACATCCTTGATCAGTCTGTAGAAGATTGGCAGTATATCATGGATGCTGACTGTAAGTCCGTTTACGTTGTACTTAAATACGTTGCTCAGTCCATGGTTGAGAAAGAAGTTAAAGGCCGTATCGTTGTTGTAACATCTCAGCGTTCCAAACGTGGTATGGCAGGTTACACAGGTTACTGTACATCCAAGGGTGGCGCAGATATGATGGTTGCTTCTATGGCATGTGATCTTTCTGCTAAATACGGTATCCGTGTTAACTCTCTGCTTCCTACAGTATTCCGTTCTGATCTTACAGAGTGGATGTTCGATCCAGAATCCGCAGTTTACCAGAACTTCATGAAGAGAGAGCCAATCGGCCGTCTCGCAGAGCCAGATGATTTCGTAGGTTTCGCATTATTCCTTTCCTCTCAGGCATCTGCATTCATGACAGGTGGTAACTATGACTGTTCCGGTGGTTACCTTAACTGCTAATTAACAGTCTGTAACACGTTCATACTATTTTTTGATCAAATTTTATCAGTGAGGTATTTAAAATGGGAAAGAAAGTTTGGGTTGATTTAACACATCCATTTAGCGCAGAGATTCCAAGATGGCCATACTTCGATAAGCCAGTTATCGATTCCAAGCACACAATGGCTAAGGGTGGCGTTCTTACACAGTACATCGGTTGCACAATGCATACAGGTACACATTGTGACGCTCCAAGACACGTTATGGAGAGAGAGTTCGATGGTATGAGAGCTCGTTACACACATGAAATGCCTATCGATGCATACACAGGCGATGCTGTAGCACTTCCAATCGACATCGAGCCATGGGGCCTCATCACAGACAAGCATCTTGATGCTGCATGTGAGAAGGTTGGTATCAAACCAGAAGAGCTCGAGGGCATGGTAGTTTGTCTTGTAACTGGTATGCACAGAAAATTCGACGACAGCAAGGAGTACTATCACTACTCTTGCGGTACTGGCGTAGAAGCTGGTAGATGGTTCGTTAAGAATAAAGTTAAATGTGTAGCTATGGATATGCAGGCACTTGACCATCCTCTTCATACAGCTATGGGTAACAACGGTATGACAAGAATGAACCTTCTTGGCGCTTCCGGCAGACCTATCACAGAAGAGTACAAAGAGAAATTCGGCGAAGAAGCTTACGCTGAGTTCGATAAGGAAGAGTACATCAGAATCCACGGCAAAGAAGCTTATGACGCTAAGTTTGGCGATCTTGAAGCTATCGGTTGCTGGGGTACATGGGAGCCTTGCCACAAGATGATGCTCGGCCACGGTATCGTTGGTGTTGAGAACCTTGGTGGTGACCTTGATAAGGTTAAAGGTAAGAAGTTCAAATTCTACTGCTTCCCACTTCGTTGGTACATGGGTGACGGTTCTATGGCAAGATGCGTTGCTGAGATCGATGAGGATGATCTTAACGATGTTCCAGATAGAACATACCTTTACTGCGGTACAGGTTGCGAGAGCAGATAGTTTGCTTTCACAAATTAAATGAGTGGCGTTAAGTCATTCACTTGAAATTGACCTCTCTTTTCGCCGGCTGACAGGGCGTAAACCTTGCCGGCCGGCATTTTTAAACATTTCCATATTTGCTTTATTACATAATTAATCGTGTCATAATCAGGTAGGGAAAGGAATTGTTATGAAAAACAGATACAGTTTTTGCAGTCTGTATCTCACAAAGTATTATTTCCGGGGAGATTTATACAAATGAGTAATAAGAAAAATTCAGTTGGTGGTTTCGGTGCTGCCGGCTGGGGCACTATTTTATACTGTTTATTAATGTTCTTCTTCTACGTAGGTATGATCAACGATGGTACTAACGTACTTGCTCCTGCTGCTGCAGCTAACTGTGGCGTTGAAATGGGTACAATCATCCAGATGAATGGTTATGCTGGTATGGTAGCCGTTCTTGGTTTCATCATCGTTGGCCAGATCAACAAGAAGATCGGACCTCGTTACACATCCGCTATCTTTACAATCCTTGGTGGTGTAATGTATATCGTTTGTGGTAATGCTACATCCGTAGCAGTTTACACAGTAGCTATGACACTCTGTGCTACAGGTATGATGTCTGCAGGTTACGTTGCAGGTGGTACTCTTGTTGCTAACTGGTTCCCTAAGAAGAAGGGTATCGTTATGGGTTACACAACAATGGGTCATAACTTTGCATCCGCTTTCTACTGTGCAATCCTTACAGTTATGATCGCTAACATGGGCGGCATGAAGGCAGCTTCCATCCCAGTTGGTGTAGTAGCTATCATCCTTGGTATCGCTGGTTTCGTTCTTATCCGTGATACTCCAGCTGAAAGAAACATGTACCCAGATAATGTTTCTAAGGAAGTTTACGAATCAGAGTACGACACAGCCGTTGATGACGGTGGTTGGACAACAGCTAAGTTACTTAAGACAAAAGAGACATGGCTTGCAGCTATCTACACAGGTCTTTTCCAGATCTGTTCCGTAGGTGTTATGCAGCAGCTGATCACAAGAAATATCCGTGACTTCGGTATGACAGAGGGCGGCGCTCTTCGTCTTATGACAATCGTTGCATTAATCGGTGTAGCTGGTTCTTGGTTAATCGGTGTTATCGATAGCACAATCGGTACAAAGAAGACAATGATGGGCTTCGGTATCTGGTATGCAGCAGCTCTTGTTATCAACGTTATGGCTCATGGTCAGACAAACGTTTTATTCTACCTTTCCATCCTCATGATCGGTATGGGTATCGGTGGTTCTGCTAACTTTACAACATCCCTTCCAACTTCCATCTTCGGTCGTCAGGGCTTTGATAAGGTTAACTCCGTTATCTTCCCAATCCAGGGCTTCGTAACAGCATGGTGCTTCGTTATCAACGGTATCGTTACAAACGTTATCGGTAACCTTTCCACAGCTTACATGATCTTCGCATGTGGTGCTGTTCTTGTTACAATCTGTGTATCCTTCATCGACGAGTACAAGTTCAACAAGGATATCGCAGCTGGTAAGTAATTAGAATATAACAAATCATTTGGTCAGGTGCAGGTGACTGCACTTGGTCCATAGAGTGAGTAAGTATAGAAATGGCAGTTTCACAACGTCTATATGGCGCGGTGGAACTGCCTTTTTCTATTTCCGGAGTATGTTTTTACAGGTGGGCTATGGTATACTATAAGTTGTAAAAATGGTTTGAGAGGGGCATGGTGATGCGTGGAAATGAACAGGAATGGGACCAGCTTTTGAAGATCCGTACAGGAGGCAGGGATGCCTCCCAGGCGGATCAGTACAGGTATCCTTATGAGCCGACACCCTATTCCGTGCTGGAGAGACTGGCTAACAGCGGCTATATCGGTAAAAAGAATGTCCTGCTGGACTATGGCACAGGGAAAGGCCGTGTCTGTTTTTTTATGTCCTATCAGACGAGATGTCAAAGCATTGGTATTGAGTATGATCCGCGTATATACGAGACCGCCCTTGCCAATCAGAAACAGGCGGTGTCCGGCAGACGATGCCAGATCGTGATGGCCAATGCAGAGCACTATGAAGTCCCTGGGGGTGCAGACCGTTTTTATTTCTTTAATCCATTTTCCGTGGAGATCATGCAGAAAGTACTGGCCAGGATCATGGACAGTTATTATGAAGAACCGAGAGAGATGCAGCTCTTTTTCTATTATCCGTCTGATGCGTATGTGTCCTTTCTGATGACACAGGATGCACTGATGTTTTCGGATGAGATCGACTGCAGAGACCTGTTTGACGGAAATGATCCAAGGGAAAAGATTTTGATTTTTGATGTTGTTTAAATGGGGGTAAAAAATGGCAAAAAAAGATCCTGTGATTAAAACCAAGCGTCTGATCATCAGTCCCATGAGCGATCTGGAACTGGGAAAGATCATCGCTGTGGTGGAAGATCCTGAATTGAAACAAGCTTATGAAGAGATGCTGGAAGGCTGTCATAAAGATCCTAAAATGAGGATATGGTACACCGCCTGGAAGATCTGCCTGAAAAAGACAGGAGAGATGGTAGGGGACATCGGTTTTAAAGGACCGCCTCAGAATCATGCCGTGGAGATTGGTTATGGTATCTGCGAGGAAGACCAGATGAAAGGCTACTGCACGGAGGCTGCCCAGGCTGTCATGGATTGGGCATGCAATCAGGGACAAGGCTATGTCTGTTATATCGAAGCGGAAACGGATGATGAGAACAAGGCATCCATTCGTGTGCTTGAAAAATCCGGTTTCAAACCCTATGCGAACGGTCAGGAAGGCACCCGCTATGTCTATGAAAAGCCGGCACCTCGCTGGATGACCATCTACATGCTCTTTGGTCTGGCGATCGGTTTATCTTTAGGTTCTGCTTTCGGTTCCGTGGTCTTTGGCATGGCGCCGGGTATGCTGATTGGTATGGCGATCGGTGCCTGGATGGATGTTCAGACGACCAAGCAGCGCGTCCAGATCCGCGACGAGCGCAACAATCGTCTTGCAGAAAAGTACGGAGACCAATTGTTATCTTAATGAGCAAAACGGATGGAGAGATGAGGAACAGATATGAACATTCAGATTTTTGGGACAAAAAAGTGTTTCGATTCCAAGAAGGCAGAGCGTTATTTCAAGGAGCGAGGTGTCAAATTTCAATTCATTGATATGAAGGAAAAAGGCATGAGCAAAGGCGAGTTTCAGTCGGTCTGTCAGGCCGTAGGCGGTTACGCCAATCTTGTGGACAAGAACTGTAAGGATAAAGATCTGTTGGCGCTGGTGACTTATCTGGCGGAAGAGGACAGAGCCGAAAAGATCTTCGAGAATCAGAAGATCATAAAAACACCTGTGGTCCGTAACGGTAAGCAGGCGACCGTAGGCTATGTGCCTGAGGTCTGGAAAAACTGGAAATAAAACAAATCATTAGAAAGAAGGATAATACGATGGAAAACATGACAAGAGACGCAGCACTCGTATTACTGAAAAAGTACAATAAGGATCCATTCCACATCCAGCATGCCTACACAGTGGAAGCGGTGATGAGATGGTATGCCAATGAACTGGGCTATGGCGCAGACGCTGATTTCTGGGCTAATGTGGGTCTCCTCCACGATATCGATTTTGAGATCTATCCGGATCAGCATTGCCTGAAAGCGCCTGAACTCTTAAAGGAGGGTGGTGCATCCGATGAACTGATCCATGGTGTTGTCTGCCATGGCTATGGCATTGAGACAGAGTCCGGTGTGGTCATCGATGTGGTACCTGAGCATGAGATGGAAAAAGTGCTCTTTGCAGCGGATGAACTGACAGGTCTGATTTGGTCCGCTTCTCTGATGCGTCCTTCCAAGAGCACCAAAGATATGGATCTCAAGTCCCTGAAAAAGAAATATAAGAGTAAAGGCTTTGCGGCAGGTTGTTCCAGAGAAGTCATTGCCAGAGGTGCTGACCAGCTTGGATGGGAACTGGACAAGCTTCTGTCCATGACACTGGAAGCAATGAAAGCGTCTGAAGATGTGATCAATGAGGCGATGGCTTGCGAGGCATAGGCTATGTGGAGAGAGCTGTCTATGCAGCGATCTGTGGTCATGATGGAATCAAGGCCAAAGAGATCGGCAAGGTGACAGCCGCAGATAAGCATACCGTCAATCAGTATCTCTATCATTCGCCTTTTATGAGAGAACTGTGTTACCGTGACCAGGAATTCTACTGGCATGGCCTGATCCGCCAGCAGCGCCCCCACAAAGGACTGGGAGATTTCTGCGGCTTTTACAGCACGGTGGCAGAGTTCATGGCCCTTTCGGAGGAGGAATGGTTTGACCAGATGCTGGATGGGTGCAGCAGGATCGGCAGGAACCTCAATGATACGAGAGGTCTCTTTCACTCTTTTAAAGATACAAGACTTGTGATGCGGAGGCTTTTTGAAGATCTGAGGGATGTCCTATGCTCTGACTGGGAGATTGCCTTTGAACTTCGGATCAACCGATCCCGGATGATCCGCATCTATGCGGATGTTCTGGTGATCACCGAGGATAAGGTCTTTTCTCTGGAGTTTAAGATGAAAGATGTGATCGAGCCTGAAGAGGTTGCACAGTCCGCCAAATATACGGAATATCTGGAAGTGATCTTTGGCCCGGACTACGATGTGATTCCAAGTCTGGTTCTGACCAGAGCGGAGGATCTTTACAGCTATGTCCCTCTGGGAGACAGCTCTGCAGAGATTCCGGTCTGCTCCGGGGATATGCTCTTTAATCTGTTTGATGAATATATAGGTTTTCTTGAAAAATAGCAAAAACCGTGGTATCGAGATGCCACGGTTTTTTGCTGTCTATGAGATTGATTAGGGTTTAACCCATCGTAACGATGACTTCGTAATCGGTGATGCCGTCTGCTGCTTTGATCACCTTGCCTTCGATGGCGGTGCCATTGACAGTCACGGAAGCGATGCCTTTCTGTACATGGGCACTGTTGTCCACCGTGATGTGATAGTGGCTGCCGCGGTAGGTTCTCTCACATGTGAAAGAGTCCAGGTTTTCAGGAATACATGGATCGATCATAAGACCCTCGAAAGTTGGCTTGATGCCAAGGATGTACTGACTGATCGTTGTGAAGGTCCATGCAGCCGTACCGGTCAGCCAGCTGTTCTTGCCTTCGCCAGGATTGACGGCGTCTCTGCCGGCAACCATCTGACAGTAAACATAAGGCTCTGTGCG
>JAZUHQ010000331.1:0-3715 GCA_045641805.1 Lachnospiraceae bacterium | reverse complement strand
CATTGGTATGGCGGATGGCTCCAGGCTTAAAGGTCGACCCAGGCCTGGTTGGCATGAATGTGTCAAAGTCCGACTCAGTATAGGGAGAATTGTCGTCATAGTAAGAACGGGCATTACTGCGCAGACTGCTTATGCTTACGTAATTGCCATTCGATACAGTAGGTGTAGGATTCCATACCCTGACTTCTCTTCGATTCTGATCGTATTCATGATGTGTGACAATGTCCTTATTATTGGCGGTGACACCAATCTGCTGCTCTTGTATGATGTCTCCCAGACCATTGTCGAAGACACGGGAGGTCATGGTTCGCGGAGAGGATGTGGCATCCAGATAAGTCGTGGTTGTGATGCTGCTTCCTGCGCTTCCAAACGTCTGTGACCAGAGTCTTTCAGCAGGCTGAGCCACCATAGATAATACAAGGCAGACAAATGTATATCTTAGATATTTCATTATTCAGGATTCTTAAAATTATACATATATTCATGCAGAAGATACTCTTGATTCGGGGACTTGAAGTAGTCTTTGGTCAGACGTCCAAGACCATCATAGTCAAACTTCGTGGTAAGTTTAGTCTGGTCTGTGTATTCCTTAATTCCAATCAGAGGAATATGGGTCCAGGTCTGGATCAAGGCATTCTGAAGAGATTCATTATTGCGCACGGCATTGAGACTATTGATCGTCAGCGTATTGTCAAGTACAGTATTTCCAAGAGCATTTATTACACTGCTATAGGTGGCATTTTCGGCCCTGATGACCATATATCGATCATCATATCCCCACACGTAGGCTGTATGTATTCCAGTCTTCAGGTCTACGGACTCTGTAGGATTTCCATGAGGACTGTATGATATGATCTGCACACTCTCTTCATAGTTGCTACCAATCCGTTCATAAAGCTTTGAAGGAAATATGTTGTCCCCGAAAAAGGCATAATCGACCTTATACCCAGAAACTGGCTGTGATTGGTTCCTAACTGTGGCATTAGTGGTACAGAAAACGATTGGAGAAAGGATATGCCTTGCCCGAAGAGATTCAATGGTCGAATTACCTCCTGTCGAGTTGCCTACATAGCTGATGTTATCAGTTTTGCTATACTCATCCCAGTAGGTCTGGCTGGACAGATTACCTCCAAATGTATATGAGTAAGTTTCACGCATCGTCAAAGATGTCGTGTCGGAGGCACTCTTCTGCCTAATCATTTTGCTGGCCAGTTTAGAACTTCCAATATGCTGGGTCGTCTGGCTGTAGAACTGATGAAGGTAGATTTCCATATCAGGACGACCTGCGGCCATCTCCATTGTATGATAACCGCATTGGCCTCGGGAAAGATTGCTGTTATAGGTGAAACCGTCTATGCTATTAGAGTATTCTCTATAGGTATAATACTCTTCATTGTTCAGCTTCCATACAGGCAGTCCATAGTAGGGGACTCCTTTTCCATATTCTTTTTTCGACACCAGCTGATCCCGTTTTGAGGGCTTTTCCGAACAAGATAGTGCAGGATACGACTCCCTGAGGTAGTATGGAGGTTCGAAGTAAGCTGTATCTGGTGCTGCGGTCTGATTGGCAAATCCCAGATAGTATCTGGACGGCGACAAGTCGTAGGCATAGATGTCGTAATCATAAACGGTCTTACCAATGCACCCATTTTCTGATTCAGGGTCTCCGTGATATACGGTAATCTGGGGATAGACTACTGCCCTCCTGCCGCCTAAGAGCTTCCGGAAGTTTAGTGCACTGAACCTTGCTTGCCACCACCAATCGTTCATGCCATGATATGTCAGGTTCTCAAAAGAGCCAGGTTCGTCGGTGTGAACTCCTGTCAGCATTTTCAGAAAGCCGGTCGGAACCGTTGCTGTGGAATAGTCGAAGCTGAGGAATGTCAGCAGGTTAGGATCAACGACGGCCTCTCCGAGACCGTTGTGCTCGTAAGGATTATTAGAAGTCGAAAATGGGAAAGGATACCCTTTCGTACGAATATCCTGATAGGTATAACCATAGCGATACTCATCCTGACTGATTAGAGTTCCATCTGCTGTATAGTTTTTTACAGACTTTATTCTGAAGCCTCCACCTTCAATAGAGCGCTGCTGTCTGCGATTGAAAACTAAGTCTCCGTTTGAAGCGGTTGCTGTCAGGAACTTGTGGTTTTCGAATGTAAATTCCGTTCTGCCTCCGTTTGGATAAGTGATTTTCTTTAATACGCCATGACTCTCAGGAGATGATGCATATCGGTCCTCGCCTGAGCCATTCCTTTGTAGTTTGAGCTTGTGAAAACGAGGAAACGCAGTATTGGAGCTGATTAGATTTAAATAATTAGTATATCCATATAGGTAATTAGCCATATTCTCACTTGAAACGCCAAGATTATCGACATACAAGTTGAAATTTCCAATTACAGGATTGCTCGAGCTACTATAATTTCCCCAATAATCAACATTATTACCGTGACTGATACCATAATAGTCGAAACGATAGGATAAATGATCAGAATCGTTTGTCCCATAGATTGCTAATTTTTGCAGATTTGAGTTTACGACATTGAATAGGTACTTCTTTTTTCGGCTACTATGATCCTTTACGACGATACTGTCAATTTTTTTATTGGATGTATAGTTAAAGTTGACCTCTGACGTACCGTATATAATTTTGGTCAGCAACTTCATGGTATAGGTACCGCAAAGTTCCTGCGACGATGTATTGAACGTATAGGCATTCTCTTGGTTCCCTGGCATATCAAGGGCAAATAAGTGAGTGATACTAAGCCCTAACTCAGTTACTTGATGATCTCCAGTGGTCAATGTTTCTCCATATTGATACGTAATGGTTCCTTTTCCTGGAATGATAATTTCAGTAAGTAACCAAGAGATGTTCTTACCTTCGTTCCCTGCACCAAGATACGAAGCATGACCCTGTTCCGTTTCATAGAATTTGTATGTAACACCATCTTCGTCTATCACAGTAAAAGACTGTAAAGACCCGTTAAAGGAAATCGATACCTCTTGATCAGAAGGCAGCAATACGTACTCTAAGTCGTTGTTAGAGGCTCTTTTGATGTAAAATGGAATGTTCCTGCCAGACGGAAGCGTGATATTGAAACTGTCATACTGGAAATTATATATAGGCAGGTCTGAAGCACAAGAAGAAAAGACAATTGACGTATGGTTCTCATGATACAATTGATCAATTTCGAATGTCTTTCCACTCCGGTTGAGATCTTCGTCTGCCCGATCATGAATAGTTCTGGAAACACAAGCATTGCCAGACAGAGCCCATCCTCGACCATAGACATCATAAGAGTGTCCCGGATTCAAAGGCTGTGCCTCATATCGCAGATTGAATGGAATCTTATAACCATAGAAATCGATTTCGAACAAAGGAATGCCAATATCCAGTATTCCAGATGAGTTGTTCGCTTCATAATCTCCTAGTCTGGAGAATGCCTGAGCCTGTGGGCTGGTTGGGGTGTCAGGGATGACAACTGGAGGTGAGACTGGAGATGCATTTTCCTGCAACAACAGTGGAGATTCTTCTTGCAGATTTCCATCTGTAGAATCTTCGTCATCGGAAGCTGCATTCGTATGAGCAAATACAGCGACCAAAGAGAAAAACAGTAGAAAGAGTTTTTTCTTCATAAACAACAAATAAAGTGTAATGTTTAATTATTAATTTGTTCCCCTTTTCAGATCAAAATTTATTGAGGGTATTTGATTG
>JAZUHQ010000330.1:0-2134 GCA_045641805.1 Lachnospiraceae bacterium | reverse complement strand
TCTGCATCTCGATCATCAGATCGGAAATCTTCTGGAATTCATAGGTGAAGAATGGTTTGCGAAGAAGGTCTTTGATGTGGAAAGCTTCCGAAGAACCGGTATAGCAGAAGACATCTTTTAAATTGAGGATACCGACGATATGGTCTTTGGTATCTTCATATACCGGAATACGGGAGTATTTTTCCTCTCGGAAAACAGTGAGAACTTCTTCATAAGGTGTATCAAGTTCCATAAACTGAACATCAATACGTGGCACCATGACATCGCTGGCAACACTGTCGCCAAAGTCAACCACGTTGTTGATCATCTCTTTTTCCTCGGTCTCGATGACACCATTTTCATGGCTGACATCGACAACGGTCAGAAAGTCAGATTCAGTCATTGCTTCAGGTTGTTTGGAAGCGTCTGCTCCAAGCAGTTTTAAAACCACAGAAGCCATAGCATTGATGATGAAGATCACAGGCGTCAGGACAAGGGTCAGACCATAGATGACAGGCGCATAGCGCAGAGACATCTTTTCTGCATTGTAGGTTGCCGCTGATTTAGGGGTGATCTCACCAAAGATCAGAACCAGGATCGTCAGAATACCGGTGGCAATACCAACGGCTGTGGCAGTGTTCAGACCTGTTCCGACTTTCAGAGCCATTTTGGTGGCAAAGATAGTGGAAAGCGATGAAGCACTGAGGTTGACGATATTGTTGCCGATCAGGATGGCGCCCAGCATTTTGGAAGAATCCTCCGTCAGCTTCTGAACGGTGAGGGCACGTTTGTTGCCATCTTCCGCTAAAGAACGGATACGGATCTTACTGACGCTGGTCAGTGCGGTTTCTGCTGATGAGAAAAACGCAGACAAAAGAAGCAGGAATACAAGTACCAGTAGCTGTATCGCGTCACTGGAATCCAATTAGAATCATCTCCTTAAATAAAGGCGGCATTTACATACCGCCTCAGTTTATAATATTTAATTTTAGCTGATACATTTATGAATGTCAAGACAGGCTAGTTGTCCTCTTCTGTGAAGTTCATGATCTGACGTTTTCTTGCCATTTCATCGGCTTCAAGATATTCATCATAGGTACACTGCTTGTCGATCAGACCTTCAGGTGTCAATTCCATAATACGGTTGGCAATTGTCTGTACGAACTGGTGGTCCTGAGAAGTGAAGAGCAGAACGCCTGGGTACTTGATCAGGGCATTGTTGAGTGCCTGAATAGATTCCAGATCCAGATGGTTTGTTGGTTCGTCCATGATCATTGTGTTCGCACCGGACATCATCATTTTGGAGAGGACACATCTGACGCGCTCACCACCGGAAAGAACGTTGATACGCTTCAGGGCATCATCACCGGAGAAGAGCATACGGCCAAGGAAACCGCGGACAAATGTGACATCTTTCTCTGTAGAGTACTGCATGAGCCAGTCAACGATTGGATCCTCACCTGCAAACTCAGCGGAATTATCCTTAGGGAAATAAGTCTGGGATGTTGTCACGCCCCACTTGTAAGTGCCTTCATCAGGCTCCATTTCGCCTGCAAGGATCTTGAATAAAGTTGTTGTGGCATTGACGTTAGGACCAACGAAAGCGACCTTGTCATCATGACCAAGCGTGAAGGAGATGTTATCCAGCATCTTGACACCATCGATTGTCTTGGAGATATTCTCGACAAAGAGGACATCGTTGCCGATCTCACGATTTGGCTTAAAGTCGATATAAGGATAACGACGGCTGGATGGACGGATCTCATCAAGCTCGATCTTTTCAAGGGCACGTTTTCTGGATGTAGCCTGCTTGGACTTGGAAGCGTTAGCGGAGAAACGCTGAATGAACTCCTGGAGTTCTTTGATCTTTTCTTCTTTCTTCTTGTTGGCTTCCTTCATCTGTTTGATCATCAGCTGGGAAGACTCGAACCAGAAGTCATAGTTACCGGAGTAGAGCTGGATCTTTGCAAAGTCGATATCAGCAGTATGGGTACATACCTTGTTGAGGAAGTGACGGTCATGGGAGACAACGATGACTGTATGATCGAAATCGATCAGGAAATCTTCCAGCCATGCAATAGCGTCCATATCCAGATGGTTGGTAGGCTCGTCGAGAAGCAGGATATCAGGGTCACCGAAAAGGGCTTTGGCAAGA
>JAZUHQ010000329.1:0-2909 GCA_045641805.1 Lachnospiraceae bacterium | reverse complement strand
AGAAGTCCGCATGACCGTCAGTGGCAGCTCCATGAATCCGCTGATCTGCCACAACAGGGACAGTGTGATCCTGACGGCACCCGGAGAAAAACTGAAACGCGGCGACATTGCCTTTTATCAGAGAAAAAATGGCCAGTATGTCCTCCACCGTATCTGTAAGATCGATCAGGAGGGTGGTATTTACTGTGTAGGTGATGCACAGACCCAGATCGAGGGACCTTTATCCCGGGATCAGTTTTTCGCAGTGGTGAAATCCGTGGAACGTAAAGGGAAATGGATCGAGCCGGGGAGCTTCTGGTGGTGGTTTTTTGAGAAAGTATGGCTTTCGGTCATTCCTTTCCGTAGACATCTCATGAAGCTTTATGGTATGATATCGAAGATTGTAAAGTAAAGGAAGTAATTGCATTGAATAGATTAGTTAGAAGAATCATCGTTGTGATTTTCATTCTGTCAGCGCTGGCCTATGGCGGCGTCCGTTTCCTCGCAGGGCAGGACGTGGACACAGGCGGCCCGGAGATCACCATGGCTTCTGATGAAGTGGTGGTCAGTGCAGAACTGGAGCCTGAAGCATTTACTCAGGCGATCTTAAAAGATGTGACTGCTGTTGATAAGAAAGACGGCGATGTGACCGCTTCCCTGATCGTGGAGAGATATACCAATTTCTTTGATCTGGAGAACCATAAGAGACAGGTCACCATCGACGCTTTTGATAATGATGGTCATGTGACCAAGAAGACAAGAACGGTTGTTTACAGTGATTATCAGTCCCCTCAGTTTGTACTCTCTGAGCCGCTGAGATTCCCAACCTCCTCTTCCGTGGATGGCCTGATCTCTCACTTATCCGCTGTGGATATGCTGGATGGTGATGTGACAGCCAATATCTCCATGACAGGTGCGGGTGGTAAAACTGTTTATACAGCGGAAGGTACTTATCCTGTAGAGATCCAGGTCTTTAACAGTGCCGGTGATACATCTGTGCTGGAAGCAACACTGGAGTTTTATGATGCAAGCGCAGACGCTGTGACACCGAAGGTCCTCTTAAGTGACTATCTTGTCTATATCCCTGTCGGCAGTTTCTTTGATGCCCGCTCTTACATCAGCGGCATGGAACTCAATTACACGGAATATGACAGAGCCCAGATGGAAGAGGGTGTCGCACCTTATGGACTGAGTGAGGTCAGAGTCAATGACAGAACCGTCAATACCCGTCAGCCGGGTACTTATGAGGTGGCTTACTCCATGAAGGGCAGTGGTACAACGGCCAGCTGTATCAACCTGATCGTCGTTGTCAGATAATTAAAGAAAAGGAAAAATAACAGATTATGTGTGGAATTGTTGGATATACAAGCAGCCAGACTGTAGAGAGCAGAATTCTGGATGCACTGGAACTTTTAGAATACCGTGGTTATGACAGTGCCGGTATGGCGATTGTGGATAGTCAGGCAGGTTATGTACGTGTCAAGAAGTGTGCAGGCCGTGTCAGTGACCTCCGCAAGGTTCAGGCAAGACGTCCGATCTCCGGTATGACCGGTATCGGTCATACACGATGGGCAACTCACGGTGGTGTATGCGATGAGAATGCGCATCCTCACAGAGTGGGCCGTGTGACACTGGTTCACAATGGTATCGTTGAAAACTATGAGGCACTCAAGGATCATTTTGATCTGGATGATCAGCTTGTATCTGAGACAGATACAGAGGTCGTAGCCGGTGTCCTCAATTATTACTATGAGAAGACAAGAGACCCTCATGTGACACTGAAGAACACAGTCAAGCACTTAAAGGGTACTTTTGCGCTGGTTGTCTTATTTGATGGTATCCCTGATACCATCTTTGCGATCCGTAATGTCAGCCCGATCGTTGCAGCAAAGACGCCGGATGGCTGTATGCTGGCTTCCGACGTTGTTGCACTCGGCGGTGTATCAGATAAGTATATCGTTGTGCCTGAACTTCAGATCATTGAGCTTTGCAAGGATCAGATCCATATCTATGATGGCAAAGACAATGAAGTGGAGCCTGAGTATATCGATATCGACTGGGATACAACAAGAGGCGGTAAAGGCCCATATCCTTTCTTCATGGAGAAAGAGATCATGGAGCAGCCTGAAGTGATCCATAAGACGATCGATCATCGTATTGTGGATGGTCATGTCAGCCTCGAGGCAGATGGTATTCCTGACGAATACCTCAAGGATGTCGAACGTATCACGGTCGTTGCCTGTGGTACAGCCATGCATGCCGGCCTTGTGGCACAGTCTCTGGTACGTACCCTCCTTCATATGCACATGAGCGTTGAGTATGCCTCCGAGTTCATGTATATGGATCCTGTCATCGATGATAAGACACTGGTACTGGCCATTTCCCAGTCCGGCGAGACCATCGATACACTGGAAGCACTCAAATATGCAAGACGCAAGGGCGCAAAGAGCCTGGCTGTTATCAATGTCAAGGGTTCTTCTATTGCCCGTGAGGCAGACTATGTCATGTACACTCAGGCAGGTCCTGAGGTGGCCGTTGCTTCCACAAAGGCTTACACCACACAGGTGGCAGCCCTCTACTGCCTGATCGGCAAGATGGCCGTTCTTCGTGGTGTCTTCGATGAGGCCGCTGAGATGCAGTTCGCAAAGAGCCTCTACGGCGCACCTGAGAAGATGCAGCTTGTCCTTGACAGAAGAGAAGAGACCCACAAGATCGCAAGAGGCTTCCTTGAAGCCAAGGATGCCTTCATGATCGGCCGTGGTCTGGATTACACCATTCTTCTGGAAGGTGCTTTAAAGCTCAAGGAGATCTCCTACATTCACACAGAAGCTTATGCTTCCGGTGAGTTAAAGCATGGCACCATCGCCCTGATCACAGAGAAGACACCGGTGATCGCCGTTGTCAGCCAGACAAACCTGAAGGATAAGGAA